>DATEQL010000640.1:0-30785 GCA_035272665.1 Allostellaceae bacterium | reverse complement strand
CACGTCGGCAAATGTACAGCAGCAATACAACGCGTATTACGCGCAGTGCATGGCGTCCCGCACACCCGCGCCCCCGCCCTATAACTATAACCCACCGCCGCCTTCCTATAACACACCGCCATCGAACTATTACGCACCGCCACCGGGTTACGCGCCGGCCCCAGGTTACGGGCCGCCGAGCTACTACCAGCCGCCGCGCTAGCGGAGCGAAGCCGCCTGATGCACCTCCCTTGCCATCTTGGCGCCAAAATCGAAGCGTAACCTTGCGCTTAGCTGGCCCGGATCAGGGCGTGGAGAGGGTATCTCTCCTCTCCCTGCTCCCTCCCTCAGACCCGGTGTTGTCGTCCCTCAAAGCCTCCCTGCTGGCCGTGCCGCAAGTCTCGGCCTCTGGCTCGCAAGTTATTGATCTGGCGCTCGGATCGGCGTCGGCGGGGGCGATCTCGCTACCCGCATTCGATTTTACTCCCTGATCTCAGGGAGAGAAGCGGCGTTTCCGTCGGGCGGCCCGGGCTGGTATAAGGGTCCCATGCCACCGATCGACAACGCCGATCTGAAACCGCTCCTCGCGCATGTCGCCGCAGGCCACAGCCTGAGCGAAGCCCAGGCGGAGGCGGCGTTCGACATCATCATGAGCGGCAATGCCACGCCCTCGCAGATGGGCGGCTTTCTGATGGCGCTTCGGGTGCGCGGCGAGACCGTCGACGAGATCGCCGGGGCGGCGCGCATCATGCGCGCGAAGGCACTCTCGATCGAGGCACCCCCGGGCACCATCGACACCTGCGGCACCGGCGGGGATTCCTCCGGCAGCTTCAACATCTCGACGGCGAGCGCGCTGGTCGTCGCCGGTTGCGGGGTCCCCGTCGCCAAGCACGGCAACCGGGCGCTGTCCTCGAAATCGGGCTCGGCCGATGTGCTGAGCGCACTCGGCGTCAACATCGACGCAGATTTTGCGATCGTCCGTCGCTGCCTGTGGGAGATCGGCATCGGCTTTCTGATGGCGCCGCGCCACCACAGCGCCACCCGCCACGTGGCGCTCAGCCGCGTCGAGCTCGGCACCAGGACGATCTTCAACCTTCTCGGCCCGTTGTCGAGCCCGGCAAAGGCGCCCCGCCAGCTCGTCGGCGTGTTCGCGCCCGAATGGGTGCGGCCGATGGCCGAGGTGCTGGGGCGGCTCGGCTTGGAGCGCGCCTGGGTCGTGCACGGTTCGGGTCTCGACGAGCTGACCACCGCCGGCGTGACCACGGTCGCGGCACTTGAAGACGGCAGGGTCGAGACCTTCGAAGTCGTCGCCGAGGATGTCGGGTTGCCCAGCGCGCGGCTCGAGGATTTGCGCGGTGGCGAGCCGCAGCACAACGCCCGGCTGATGCGGGAGTTGCTCGCCGGTACGGGCGGCCCGTTGCGCGATATCGTGCTGCTCAACAGCGGTGCTGCCCTGGTCGTCGCCGGGCGAGCATTCCGCCTTGAGGCCGGCATCGAACTGGCCGCCAGGTCGCTCGATACGGGCGCGGCACGGCGGGTGCTGCAACAGCTTGTGGCGAGCACCAATGCGCTGGCCGGCGCCGAGGCGGCGGCCGGATGAGGGACGTGCTCGCCGAAATCTGCGCCGAGAAACGCGCCCATGTGGCACGCGCCAAGGCCGTGGTTTCCGAGGCGGCGCTGCTCGCCGGCCTCGCCGAGGCGCCGCCATTGCGGCCCTTCGCGGCCGCACTCGAACGGCACCTTGCCGAGGGGCGTTATGGCTTGATCGCCGAGATCAAGAAGGCCTCGCCGAGCGCCGGATTGATCCGCGGCGATTTCGACCCGGCGGCATTGGCACGCGCCTACGCGGCGGGCGGGGCGAGCTGCCTCTCGGTGTTGACCGACCGGCCCTACTTCCAAGGCAGCGATGACGACCTGCGAGCGGCCCGCCGGCGGGTCGAATTGCCGATCCTGCGTAAAGATTTCATCCTCGACCCCTACCAGATCCTCGAAAGCCGCCAGATCGGTGCCGATTGCGTATTGTTGATCATGGCGGCGCTGTCCGATGCGACGGCATCGGAGCTTGCAGCGGCAGCAGCCGAGCTTGGGCTCGACGTCTTGGCCGAAGTGCATGACGGGGCCGAGGTCGATCGCGCCTTGCGGCTCGGGGTGCGGATGATCGGTATCAACAATCGCAATCTGAAGACGCTCGAGACCGATCTCGCCACGACCGAGAGGCTGGCCCCCGAGGTGCCGGAGGATCGCCTCGTCGTCGCCGAAAGCGGAATTCGCCGCGCCGAGGACCTCGACCGCCTCGCCGCCGCCGGCGCGCGCTGCTTTTTGGTCGGCGAAACCTTGATGCGCAAGCCCGATCTCGCCGCGGCGACGCGACGCCTGTTGCGCCTCCCGCCCCTTCCCTACCCGCCCCCGCAAGCGGAAGAGGGTAGGGAGGGGATCTTTACCCATCTCGACGCCGAGGGCCGGGCGCGGATGGTCGATGTCTCCGACAAGGCGGAGACCGACCGGGTGGCGGTCGCCGGGGCGCGCGTCGTAATGCGGCCTCAGACGCTCGAACGCATCCGCTCGGGCGATTTCGCCAAGGGCGACGTGCTCTCGGTAGCGCGGCTTGCCGGGATCATGGCGGCGAAGCGCACCGCGGAGCTGATCCCGCTGTGCCATCCGCTCGCCCTCACTTCAGTCAGCGTCGAACTCGCCTGTGTGCCCGAGCGTTCGGCGGTCGAGATCACCGCGACCTGCAGGCTGCGCGGGCGTACCGGGGTCGAGATGGAAGCGCTGACCGCGGTGAGTGTGGCCGCCTTGACCATTTATGATATGTGCAAGGCCGTCGACCGCGGGATGGTCGTCACCGATTTGCGCCTGTTGCGCAAATCGGGCGGCCGGTCCGGGGACTGGGAGGCAGAACCGTGATATCCGTAGAAGAAGCGCTGTCGCGTCTGCTCGAACCGCTCACGGCACTGCCGCCCGAGCAGATTTCGCTTGCCGATGGGCTCGGCCGCGTCCTCGCCGAGGAGGTGGCGGCGCGCCGTACACAGCCGCCCTTCGCGGTCTCGGCGATGGACGGCTATGCCGTGCGCGTCGAGGATCTGGGCCGTATCCCGGTCGAATTGCGCATTGTAGCCGAAGTGCCGGCCGGGGCCGGGTTCGGCGGGCATGTCGGTGCCGGCGAAGCGGCGCGTATCTTCACCGGGGCGCCGTTGCCGGCGGGCACCGACACGATCGTCATCCAGGAGGACACGCAACGCAACGGCGATCGGGTCCGGGTGCTCGAAGGCGCGCCTCCCGGACGCTATGTCCGCCGCGAGGGGCTCGATTTCGCCGAGGGCGAGGTGCTGCTGCGGCCGGGGCGCCGGCTCACCGCGCGCGACATCGGCCTCCTGGCGGCGATGAACCGACCCTGGCTCTTCGTCCATCGCCGGCCGCGTATCGGCATCTTGTCGACCGGCGACGAAATCGTCATGCCGGGCGATCCCATCGGACCGCACCAGATCGTCAGCTCGAACAGCCTGTCCCTCGCCGCCTTTGCCGCGGCCTGCGGTTGCGTGCCGGTATCGGTCGGCAATGCCCCCGATAATCCCGAGGCACTCCGACGGATCGCCGCCGCGACACGCGGGGTCGATCTGTTGGTGACGACCGGTGGGGTTTCGGTTGGCGAGCATGATCTGGTGCGCGGGGCGCTCGCCGCCGACGGGTTCGAACTCGATTTCTGGCAGATCGCGATGCGGCCGGGGAAGCCGCTGATGGTCGGACGCTACCGCGGAACGCCGATGGTCGGCCTCCCTGGCAATCCGGTTTCGACCCTGGTCTGCGCGCTGCTGTTTCTCAAGCCGGCGTTCGACCGGCTGAGCGGCGCTGCCGCCGAAACGGAAGCGACCTCGACCGCTCGCCTCCGCGTGGCGCTCCCGAAGAACGACAGGCGGCAGGATTATCTGCGTGCGAGGCTCGTGCGGGCTGCGGACGGTGCGCTCGAAGCACTCCCGTTCGAGGTGCAGGACAGCTCGATGATGGCGCTGCTGGCGGCGGCCGATTGCCTGGTCGTGCGCCCGCCCCTCGCTCCAGCTGTCCCTGTCGGGACCATCGTGCCGATCGTCCTGTTTCCCGTAGGGGTGTTGCCGATCTGACCCACCGTCCGGTGCTTGACTGGGAGGCGCGAACGCAAGTAGAACGGTCCCCTAACGTTTAGGATTCGTTCCCGCATCGCAGATTGGGGGATCCCATGCTTACCAAGAAGCAACGCGAGTTGCTGCTGTACATCAACCGGCGACTGACGGCGACTGGCGTTTCGCCGTCCTTCGACGAGATGAAGGACGCCCTGAGCCTCAAATCGAAATCCGGCATCCACCGTCTCGTCAGCGGGCTGGAGGAGCGCGGGTTCATCAGACGGCTTCCGCACCGCGCACGCGCGTTGGAAGTGATCAAATTGCCCGAGGAGAGCGCCGCGGGAGGGCCGGGCGAACGCGGCCGGTTCTCACCGACCGTAATCCGCGGCGATTTCACGGGCTCACTGCCGGGTGCTCCGGTCGCCGCGGATGTCGAGGCGGTCGACCTGCCGCTCTATGGCCGGATTGCGGCCGGCACGCCGATCGAGGCACTGCGCGATCAGACCACGACGGTTGGCGTGCCGGCGAGCCTGCTCAACCGCGGCGGCGAGCATTACGCGCTCGAGGTGGCCGGCGACAGCATGATCGAAGCGGGGATCCTCGACGGCGACACGGTCATCATCCTGCGCAGCGACACTGCGGAGAACGGTGCCGTTGTCGTCGCCCTCGTCGACAACGAGGAGGTCACCCTGAAGCGGCTGCGCCGACGCGGTGCGTCCATCGCGCTCGAACCGGCCAACAAGGCGTATGAGACCCGGATTTTCGGACCTGACCGCGTCAAAGTGCAGGGCCGCCTGGTGGGGCTGATGCGGCGGTTCTGAATCGTCTTTCGTTTTTCCGTCTTTGTGACGAAGCCGGGGTCCGGCTCCCTATTTCGATGACGAGGAAGCCAGCCATGCCGCGGTCGAAGCAGACGGGTGGCTGAACACCGGCGACGTCGCGACGATCGATCTCGACGGGTACATGCAGATCGTGGATCCGCGAAAAGACGTCATCAAATCCGGGGGCGAGTGGATCAGCTGGATTGAGCTGGAGAATGCCGCCTTAGCACATGATGCCGTTGCCGAGGCCGCGGTGACAGCTCTGCCCCACCCGCGCTTACCCGCGCCGGGGCGAGCGGGCATCGCTGATCGTGGCGCCGCGGCCCGACCGCCACCCGGACCGAGATCGGCTGATCGAGTTTCTCGCCCGCGAGTTCCCGCGCTGGATGCTGCCGGACGATGTGGCGATCATCCCGGGGCCGCCCCACACCACGACCGGAAAGCTGATGAAGACTCGGCTTCGCGAGATGCTTCGCGATCAAAAGCTGCCCGATCGTTGATATCTCTGCGGCCGCTCACCATCCTCCGGGAATGACCGTCGTCGTCCGCTTTGCCCCCTCGCCCACCGGCTTCCTGCACATCGGCGGCGCCCGGACCGCGCTGTTCAATTGGCTCTTCGCGAGGCATCACGGCGGCACCTTTCGGCTGCGCATCGAAGACACCGACCGTGCTCGGTCGACATCCGAGGCGGTCTCGGCGATTATCGAGGGTCTCGATTGGCTCGGCCTCTCGTGGGACGGCGAGATCGTCTATCAGTCAGCCCGCATCGCACGACACGCCGAGATTGCGCAGCAACTGCTCGCGGCCGGCCGCGCTTACAACTGCTATTGTACGCCAGCCGAGCTCGAGGCGATGCGCGAGAAAGCCCGAGCCGAGAGGCGGTCAGTACGCTATGACGGCACGTGGCGAGACCGAGATCCGACTGAGGCTCCGCCCGGAGTACCCCCGGTCATCCGGCTAAAGGCAGGGCAGGAAGGCTCGACGACGATCCGCGATCGCGTTCAGGGGGAGGTCATGGTCGCGAATAGCGAACTCGACGATCTGATCATCCTGCGGGCCGACGGCAGCCCGACCTACAATCTCTCAGTCGTCGTCGACGACCATGACATGGAAGTCACCCACGTGATCCGCGGCGATGACCACCTCAACAACGCCTTTCGCCAGACGCAGATCTATCAGGCGCTCGACTGGTCGGTTCCGGAATTCGCCCACGTGCCCTTAATTCACGGCCCGGATGGCACTAAAATGTCGAAGCGGCAAGGTGCAGTCGGCATCGATGCCTATCGCGAGCTCGGCTATTTGCCCGAGGCACTGCGGAATTACCTTCTGCGCCTCGGGTGGAGCCACGGCGACGAGGAGATCGTATCGACCGAGCAGGCGATCGCCTGGTTCGACTTGGACGCCGTCGGCCGGGCTCCGGCCAGGTTCGATTTTGCAAAGCTGGACAATCTCAACGGCCACTACATCCGTATCGCCGAAAACGGTCGTTTGGCGGCTATGGTCGCCGAACGACTCGAAACAATGTCGGGCCATCCGTTAGCGGAGGTGCATCGTGCGCGCCTCTTGCGAGCGATGCCGGAACTGAAGCAGCGTCCCAAGACGTTGGCCGAACTCGCCAGCAACGCGATTTTTCTCGTTGCGCCACGACCGATCCGTCCGGACGAGAAGGCCGCAAAGTTGCTTACGTCCGAGACGCGCCGCCTGCTTGCCGGCCTGCTCCAAAGGCTCGATTGCATCGCGTGGCAGGGGGATGCTCTCGAAGGTTGCATCCGCGAGTTCGCCGCCGAAAACGGGGCAAAGCTAGCTTCGGTGGCTCAGCCACTACGAGCCGCCCTGACTGGCTCGTTGGCCTCTCCGGGCATCTTCGAGGTGATGGAGGTACTGGGACGCGAGGAGGCGCTGGGACGGATCGCCGATGCTGCCGATCTCGCACCGCAACCTGATGCGCGGGTTTGCTAATCGCACCCGAGAAGCCTATTTTCCCGACGAAATCCGGCAACCGCCTACGGGCGCAGCGACAGAGGTGGATCGATGGATGGCAACAATATGGTGACCGGAACGGTGACATTGACCGACAACGAAAGCGGAAAGTCGGTCGAGCTTCCGGTGCTGGGCGGGACGATCGGCCCGCGGGTCATCGATATCCGCAAGCTCTACGCGCAAACCGGGCACTTTACTTACGATCCCGGATTCATGGCGACTGCCGCCTGTCGCTCGAGCATCACCTATATCGACGGTGATGAAGGGATCCTCCTTTACCGCGGTTATCCGATCGAGGAACTCGCAGAGAAGAGCGATTTTCTCGAGGTCGCCTACCTACTCCTCAACGGCGAGCTGCCGACGGCAAAGGAGAAGCAGCAGTTCGTCCACGATATCACCCATCACACGATGGTGCACGAGCAACTTACCACGTTCTTCCGTGGCTTCCGCCGCGATGCGCATCCGATGGCGGTCCTCTGCGGGGTGGTGGGGGCGCTGTCGGCCTTCTATCACGACTCGACCGACATCCATGACCCCTATCAACGGATGGTGGCCTCCTACCGCCTGATCGCCAAGATGCCGACAATCGCGGCCATGGCCTTCAAATACTCGATGGGCCAGCCCTTCATCTACCCGCAAAACTCGCTGAGCTACGCCGAGAACTTCCTCCACATGGCCTGGGCGGTGCCGTGCGAGGAATACAAGGTCAACCCGATCCTGGCGCGGGCGATGGACCGCATCTTCATCTTGCATGCCGATCACGAACAAAACGCGTCGACTGCAACGGTGCGCAACGCCGGGTCGAGCGGGGCCAACCCGTTTGCCTGCGTCGCCGCTGGGATTGCTTCCTTATGGGGGCCCGCACATGGCGGCGCCAACGAGGCGGTGCTCAAGATGCTCGGCCGGATTGGCGACAAATCCGGGATCAAGGAGTTCATCAGCCAAGTCAAAGACAAGCACAATCACGAAATCCTGTTCGGCTTCGGTCATCGGGTTTACCATAATTATGATCCTCGGGCGCACATCCTGCGCGACAGCTGCCACGAGGTGCTCGACGAGCTCGGCATCAAGAACGAGCCGTTGCTCGATCTGGCGATGGAGCTCGAGAAGATCGCGCTCAACGACGAATACTTTATCAACCGAAAGCTTTACCCGAATGTCGACTTCTATTCGGGGATCATCCTGCGCGCGATGGGATTCCCGACCTCGATGTTCACGGTGCTCTTCGCGATTGCGCGCACGGTTGGCTGGGTCGCGCAATGGACCGAGATGATCGAGGATCCGGATTCGAAGATCGGCCGTCCGCGTCAGTTATTCACCGGCTCCGCCTTACGCCATTACGTGCCGGTAGAACGGCGGGCCTGAGGTTTGCCCTACCCTCCCCGTTGCGGCCCGTCGCCGGGTTGGCAGGCAGGGAGGGTCCGGGGCGGGAAATTACGAGCGTTGGACCAGCTCGATCCGGTAGCCATCCGGGTCTTCGATGAACGCGATGACCGATCCGCCATGTGCCATCGGGCCAGCGGGGCGCGGGATCTTGACACCCGCCGCGGCAAGGCGCTCGCAGGTCTTGTAGACGTCGGGCACGCCGACCGCCAGGTGACCAAAGGCGCTTCCAAGGTTGTACGGCTCGGCCTGGTCCCAGTTGTGGGTCAGCTCGATCACTGTGTTGCTGGTCTCGTCACCGTAGCCGACAAACGCGAGGGTGAACTTCCCGCTCGGGTAATCGCGTTTGCGGAGCAGCTTCATCCCGAGCTGGTCGGTGTAGAAGTTCAACGATGCGTCGAGATCGCGAACCCGGATCATCGTGTGCAGAAGGCGGAACTTGTCGGCGTCTGGCACCGGCCTGGACGCATCGGCCACATCGGTCATTGTCATCGAAAATTTCTCCGTGAGACTGCGGTGAGTGCGGACCCGCCGCACCGGCGGGCGGCGACGATTTCGAGGACCTGATCGGCGGCGCGCAGACTCGGCGACGCGCCGCCCGCCCCGAGGCGCCGCATCGCCTGATCATAGCCCTCGCCGTGCGCGGCGCGAACCCGTTCGTTCCTTGTAAGCTCGGCGATAGCAACAGCGAGACGCTCGGGTGTGCAGTTCGGCCCGAGCAGCTCGCAAACCAGCGGTTTTCCGAGAAGCAGATTGACGAGATTCACTTCCCGTACCTTCACGATCCGGGCGAGAAATGCTTCGGTCAGCGGGTTGAGACGATAGCCGGTGACCATCGGCAATTTCGCCAAGGCCAATTCGAGCGCGACCGAGCCAGACGCGGCGAGTGCGACGCGGCTCGCGGCAAAGGCGTCATACTTCGCTTCGGGTCGGTGCACGATAATTGGGGTTCCCGGCCAGCAGCGCACAGCTTTGGCGACTGTTGCCGCGACGATTCCAATAGTCGGCACGACGACGCGGAAGGGGCCGATCAAGTTCTCCAAGCAGTTCAAGGCGGCGCCGAAGATCGGCAGCAGGCGCGCTACCTCCGCGCCCCGGCTACCGGGCAGCACCGTGATCAGCAAATCATCTTCGGCGAGCTCGTGCATCGCCCTGAACCGGCCGGCATCACCGCGGTCGGCACCGCTTTCGAGCACCGGGTGGCCGACATAACAGCAGGATAACCCGACCCGCTCGAAATAGGGCGGCTCGAACGGCAATAGCGTCATCAAGTGATCGTACCAACGCGCCATGCGCCGGGCCCGACCGGCGCGCCAAGCCCAAACCATCGGAGCGACGTAATGGATGAGCGGCAAAGTCTCGCCGAATCGGCGCAGACGATGTGCAATGCGCCAACTGAACCCTGAGCTGTCGATCGTCACGACGGCGTCGGGTCGAAGCTTTCGGATCGCCGCCACGGTCTCGCGCACCCGCCGCAGGATAACCGGTGCCCGAGGGAGCACCTCGGCTACCCCCATTACCGCCAGATCGTCGAGCGGAACGATGCTCTTAAGACCTTCCTCCTGCATTCGCTCGCCGCCGATGCCGGCGACCCGGAGGTCTCCGCCGGTGCGCTGCCGCAACGCCGCGATCAGTCTACCGCCAAGCACGTCGCCGGAGGGTTCACCGGTGACAAAAAAGATGAAGGGCGCTCGACTTTCGATCACGGTCGGCGGACGCCGACCAAGAACAGTCCCGCGCGATCGGCACTACGGATGACCTCGTCGCGATCGAGTACGATCGTAGCGTTGGCCTCGAATGCGATGCCGCGCAGCCCGGTGTCAGCTGCGAGCGCGACGGTGCGCGGCCCGATCGTCGGCCGGTCAGTGCGGCGTTCCTGACCGGGTTTTTCAACCTTGACCAGCACGCCGCCCGGCCCTTCGCGGCGGAGTGCTGCACAACGGCGTAAAAGTTCGTCGGTGCCCTCGATCGCTTCGACGCCAAGCACCAGGCCTTGTTGAACGACAACTGCCTGACCGATATCCAGGGCGCCGATGGCACGAGCGATGCGCAGCCCGCGCTCGATATCCGCCTGGGACTGTAGATCCGGATAGATGCTGCCCAGCGGGCCTTCGGCTACAGGCCCCGCGTCGAGAAGCTGATCGACGCCGAGCACTCGAAACCCCTCTTGCTCGAGTTCGTCAACGATGGCCGAGAGCAGGCCGTCATCGCCGAGGGCGCGGTAACCGATACGGGCGAACAGCTTGGCCGCCCGCCAATCCGGGCGCAGCGCGAGGAGAGACGGGCGCCGAATACCGCCAGCCAGAACGAGCTCAGTTACATTGTTTTCACGCAGCAAAGAGAGACCTGTGGCAGCTGCGCCCATGCGGCACCAAGCATGCGGCACACCGCATACCGTCGCCGGCTCGGCCGCTCCCTCGAGGGCCAAGACGAAGACATCGCGCCCGGCGGCCAGGCAGGATTCGACGAGACGCCGGGGCAATCGGCCGTCTCCGGCCACGATACCGAGCCTACCCGTCATTGGCCCCCTTCGGCTGACAGATGGCTCGGCTCGAGTCGGCGCGAATGAAACCGATGATATCGTCTACCGGCGCGATGCCGCCGAAGCGCTCGGCGGTTTCGTTAACACGATCGCTCAGCGTGCCATCCGAGGAGAACAAAAGCTGATAGGCGTTGCGGAGGCTTTGAATATCCTCACGACTAAAGCCGCGGCGCTGCATACCGATAACGTTGAGCCCGCAAAGCCGCGCCCGGTCCCCCATCACCTGGCCGTAAGGGATCACGTCGCGCTCAACGCCCGACATGCCGCCGATCATCGCGTGCTTGCCAATCCGGACATGTTGATGGACAGCGCAAAGCCCGCCGAGGACGGCATAGTCTTCGATGGCGACGTGGCCCGCGAGAGTGGCATTGTTCGCCATAATCACATTGTTAGCGATCTGGCAATCGTGCGCAATATGCGCGCCGACCATGAACAGGCAGTTGTCGCCAACGCGGGTGACCATCCCGCCGCCGGCCGTTCCAGGGTTCATCGTGACGTGCTCGCGAATCCTGTTGTTGCGGCCGACGACGAGCGTCGATTTTTCTCCGCGATATTTGAGGTCCTGCGGTTCGAGGCCGATCGACGCAAAAGGGAAAATGCTTGTGCCCGCCCCGATCGTCGTGCGGCCGTCCACGACTACGTGCGAGCGAAGCATGACCCCCGCGTCGAGCGTGACGTCCTCGCCGACGACGCAATAGGGCCCGATCACGACATCCCGAGCCAACTTGGCCCTCGACGCGACGATCGCCGTGGGGTGGATCCGCGACATAGGCGGCTCGTCTAGTCGTTGAGGATCATTGCGGCGAACACGGCTTCCGCCATCAGGTTGTCCCCGACCTGTGCCCGGCCTTCGAATTTCCAGACGTTGCCGCGGTGTCGTTGCTTGGTTACGTGAACGTCGAGACGATCGCCGGGGAACACCGGGCGCCGAAAACGGGCATTATCGACGCTCATGAAATAAACGAGCTTGCCTTCCGATGCGCGACCCAGCGTATGAACGACCAGTACTGCAGCGGTTTGCGCCATCGCCTCGATGATCAACACGCCCGGCATCACTGGCCGCGCTGGGAAATGCCCCTGAAAGTAGTTCTCGTTGATCGACACGTTCTTGATGCCGGTCGCGCGCTCGTTGGCCACCATGTCGATGACCTTGTCGATCATTAGAAACGGGTGGCGATGCGGGATCATTTCCATGATCCGCTCGACCCCCACTTGGGTGACTTGCGCCTCCGCGCAAGTCGAAGCGATCATCACCGCTCTTTCTTCTTTGCAAGACGCTGCAGCACGGCCGTCTGCCTCATGAACGCGGTCAGTGGAATCGCGGGACTGCCGCACACCGTCTCGCCTGCCGCGACGTCACGCATGAGGCCGCTCTTGGCAGCAATTCGTGCCCCGCTGCCGATATGTAAATGGCCGGCGAGCCCCGCTTGTCCCCCGACCATGACATAGTCATCGAGCCTCGTACTCCCGGAGATTCCAACTTGGCCGGCGAGGATACAGCACCGGCCTAGAACCACGTTGTGCCCAATCTGCACGAGATTATCAATCATCGACCCGGACCCGATCACAGTGTCATGCCCAGATCCTCGGTCGATCGTCGTGTTCGCGCCGATATCCACATCATCGCCGACCAGGACCAGCCCGAGCTGCGGGACTTTGATCGGACCGGCCGGGTCGGGTGCGAAACCAAATCCTTCCTGGCCGATGCGCACGCCTGGGTGCAGCACAACGCGTGATCCGATCAGGCAATGACTGAGTGTGACATTGGGGCCGATTCGGCAGTCGTCGCCGATTTCGACTCCGGCTGCGATGACCGTGTTCGACCCGACTCGGCAGCGTCGCCCTAGCCGCGCGCCCTGCTCGATGACGGTGTTTGGTCCGACATCGCAGTCCTCCGGCACGCAAGCCGCCGGATCGATGAGGGCCGACGGTGCCCGGTGAGGAATAAACGGACGCGCCGGGTAGAAGGCCTGCGCAGCAAGAGCATAAGCCCTGTATGGTTCGCTGCTCAGAAGGAGCGCCATCCGGGGTGGCGCCCGAGCCGCGGTCTGGTCGTCGACGAACGCCGCTCCGGCTCGAGAGCGAACGAACGTCTCTAAGTATTTCCGATTTTCGAGAAAGCTCACATCTTCCGGACCGGCTGTTTCGAGAGGACCCACGTCGCGAAAGAGCCGGGCGCCATCCTCGGGGCGCAATAGTTGGGCGCCGCTCAAAGCCGCGAGCGAATCGAGCGTGAAGGGCCCCGCTCGATCAAAGAAGCGTGGATCCGGCATTTATCCTCCGGCCGAGTCAGCCCGGTCCTCCCTCACTTCTTCTTGGGCTTAGGGGTGGGGGCCGCGGGGCTGCTCGGCGAGGGGGGCGCCGGGGGCGCGGCGCTGGCGCTGGGAGGAACCGGAGCGACAAAGTCGACGGTTAGGGTTGGCATCTGTTCGTCCAGCTTTTGCAGAACCTCATCCGTCACATCGAACGCCTGATCGAATAGAACGAGTTCAGTCCGCTGAAACACCAAGTTTGATTTGCGCTGCTTTGCGATATCAGCAATGATTTTGAGCATCTCCTCCTGAATTTTCTGGAGAGCGTCGCCATTTGATTTCTCGAGAGCTTGACGTTTGCCTTGAACATTCCGCTCGAGGTCATTGACCTTTTGTTGAAAATCGCGCCCCTTTTGGTTCAACGATTCCGGCGAAAGCGATGCTTGTTGCCGCTGGAGCGCATCACGTTCGGCGCGCAGCAACTCCTCCTGGTGCGAAATCTCCTTAGTGTACTCACCGCGCTTCTGCTCGATCTGGCTACGAACCATCTTGGCCGCCTTCGAATTTTGCAGGAGCGCCTGAACATCAACGATCATCACCGTCAGGTTCTGCGCCGTTGGTAACGGCGCAGGCGGCGGCGCTGGCGCTGGCGGCGCTGGGGGTGCCGGTGGCGCCTGCGCCATGGCGCCGCTGGCAAGACACCATAGGAATGGCAACGACAACGCCGCGAGGCGCCAATATGGCAGCAACATCAGAACTTCGTCCCGAAACTGACTCTGAAAAATTGGGTCTTGTCGAACCCTTCCTTCCGGAGCGGATAGGCGATGTCCAGTCGGATAGGACCGACCGGAGACTTCCAAGACACACCGACACCAGCGCTCACGCGCGTTGCCGGGCTCTGCTCGACTTCCGGTTGGACGCCGCCGGTCTGCGCCAACTGGGCGGGAGTGAGCACGATATTGGTCGGTTCGATTTGGTACAAAGTACCGAAATCGGTGAAGACACGGCCGCTCACCCCGAGTTCCTTGGGTAGGCCGAGCGGCACCCCCAAGGTGACGGAACCGACATAATATTTTTGTCCGCCGAGAGCGTCGCCGCTGATCGAATCGCGAGGCCCGATGCCGGCGCTTTGAAAGCCGCGCAGATTGTCGCCGCCGACAAAGAACCGGTCCTGCAGGAGTACCTGTTGGCCATTCCAGCCCAAGATGTCACCCACTTCTCCGGTAAGGCTCAACACCCATTCCGGTGCGACCGAGTAATAATAGCCGAAATTCGCTTTATTGCGCACATAGTCCACGCCAAAACCGACGCCGGCAAAGTCATTTCCGATCGAAGCGTAATAACCGCTTGTCGGGTCGAGCCGATCATCCCGGTGATCATACAGCAGAACCTGTCCGAGCTCCGAGGTCAGGTGCTGCCCCGACTCGAGCACGATGAACAGCGACGTGTTGCTCTGAAGGTTTATAATATCGTCCGATCGGGCTGTGTATTTGAACGTCTGGCGCAAATTGTCCGTTATCTGGTACCCGGCACGGAGCGCTCCGCCGTAGGAGAACTGCTGGTAGGGAGGCGTCACCCCGCTGAAGAAATTCGCCGTCGGGCTGGTCTTGACCTCGAAGATATCGACCCCGGCTGCGATATTCTTGTCGAGGAAATAGGGCTCCGTATAGCTGAGGTCGATTTGCTGAGAGCGCAGTGACACCACGGCCCCGATCCGCAGATCTTGGCCGCGCCCGAGAAAATTCCGCTCGCGGATGTTGATATCGGCGAGCGGGCCATCGGTGGTCGAGAAACCGAGTCCCAGGGAAAGTTCCCCTGTCGACTGTTCCTCGACTTCGGCCGTCACCACCGTCTTATCGGGCGCCGACCCCTGAGCATTGGTCACCTCGGCCTTCTTAAAGAAGCCGAGATTTTTGATACGCGTCTGAGAGCGCTGCATCTTGGTGGTGTTGAAAGCATCACCCTCGACCAGCTGAAACTCGCGGCGGATCACCTTGTCGAGGGTGCGCACGTTTCCAACGATGTCGATCCGCTCGACATAGACCCGCGGACCCTCCTGAACATCGAAAGTAATGTCGACCGTATGGTCTTCGCGGTTGCGCGTGATATTCGGCTTGACCTCGACGAAGGCATAACCCCGGTTGCCGAGCGTGTCGGTTAATATGGAGATCGATTTTTCGACGGCCTCGGCATTGTACCAGTCGCCCGAGTGGACGGTCAAAAGGGGGAGCACCGCCTCGGGCGGCAAATCCTTGAGCTTGATGTTGACGTCTATCTTGCCGAAGCGATAGCGCTCACCCTCCTCAAGGGTGAAGGTGACGACGAAGCCGTCCCGATCCGGGGTCAGCTCGGCAACCGCCGATACCACCCTGAAATCCGCATATCCCTCGGTCAGGTAGAATTTGCGTAACAGTTCCCGGTCATAGGTCAAGCGGTCCGGATCGTAGGTGTCATCCGTCGAAAGAAACCGATACCAACGACTTTCCTTCGTCTGAATAACTCCGAGTAGCTTCCCCTCGCCAAACTGATGGTTTCCAACAAAGTTTATGCTACGTACGCCGGTAAACTCGCCCTCGTTGATTTCGAAGACGAGGTCCACTCTGTTTTCAGAAAGCTGGATAACCTTTGGTTCGACACTCGCTCCGAACCGTCCGTGTCGGCGGTAAAGATCGAGGATGCGCTTGACATCGTTCTGTACTCGAGACCGGGTGTAGACGACGCGCGGGCGCAATTGGATTTCGGCATTGAGATCCTTCTCGTCGAGCTTGTGGTTGCCTTCAAAGGCGATCCGATTAATGATCGGGTTCTCGACTACCTTGACAACCAAGGTGTTGCCAACTCGGCTTAGATTGACATCGGCAAACAGCCCGGTGGCGAACAGCGCCTTCAGCGACTTGTCCACGCGTTCATTGTCCCAGGCATCGCCCGGTTGGATCAGCAGATAGGAACGAACTGTTTCGGGCTCGATCCGCTGCACCCCCTCGATTCGGATGTCGCCGACCGTCCCGCCCCCCATTTGAGCGAGAGAAGGGGCGCCACCCGCGGTCTGCGCTACCGCCAGCCGCGGCGTTACAGCCGCAACCAGAAGGATCGCACCAAGTCCCGCCCACCACACGGAAGTCAAGCGGATGCAATGCAAAACACCCCCACCCCGGCTCCTAACGCCTCCCCTGGATCTCCGACCGCCTCAGGTCACAAAGCCTTTTAGCCGACTCCAGATCCCGAGGTGGACGAGATCATTCCAGGTGGCGAAGATCATTAATGTCAGCACCAACGCCAACCCGATGCGAAAGCCGTATTCCTGCGCCCGTTGCCCCAGCGGCTTCCCGCGAACCGCTTCGGCCGCATAGAACAACAGGTGTCCGCCATCGAGGACCGGAACCGGGAACAGGTTAATCAATCCGAGACTAACCGACAGCAAGGCCATAAGCGTCAGTGTAGGCGCAACCCCACCCCGAGCGACTTCACCGGACATCTGGGCAATGCGCAACGGTCCGCCGAGTTCGTCGGTGTTGCGCGTGCCTTTTACCATCTGCCACATCGCCTCTAGCGTCGAAGCAGACAGGTTCCAGGTCTCGCCGACGGCCTGCAATAGTGCAGTCCCCGGATCGCGCTTGATATATTCCATGCCGCTGCGGCCGATCCCGAGCAAGCCCATCTCATAGCGGTTGCCGAAACGATCGGTCATCTCGGTCCGAGTCGGCGTAACGTGAAGGGTGATCTCTTCGCCGTCCCGTTTCACGACAATCGACATGGGCACACCCGGATTGAGGCGAACCGCCTGCTGGACATCCTCGAAGCGTTGGACGGTATGTCCATCGATATTGAGGATCACGTCGCCCGGTCGAATGCCGCCCTTCTCCGCCGCGCTGCCCGGCTGCACCTGCCCGACTTCCGCCGGCGTAAAGGGCTGGCCGTAGGTCATAAACAGAAGGGCCAAGACCGCAATCGCAAACACAAAATTCGCCGCAGGCCCGGCCGAGACGATCGCTGCACGTTGGCCGAGCCTCTTGTAGTGAAACGAGACGTCCCGCTCCGCTTGGGCGAGCCGGGCGAGACCCGCGACCGGAAGACCGGAGCTCGCATCGCTGTCGCCAAACATCTTGACGTAGCCGCCAAGCGGGATTGCGCTGAATTTCCACCGCGTCCCAGCGCTGTCCCACCACCCGAACAATTCAGAGCCGAAGCCGATCGAGAAGACCTCGACCCGTACTCCATTCCAGCGTGCGACCAGATAATGCCCGAACTCGTGGACGAACACGAGAACAGTCAATACGATCAAGAACCAAAAAGCAGTCCAAAGGAAGTTATACGGCCCATTTTGTAGCAGCGTATCCAAGCTCATGATTACCAATCCGTTGGTGTGACGGCGGGCACAGGCGATCGCCAATTCGATAACCCGGCGGCAACTTCCCGCGCAGCTGTATCAAAGTTATAGACGTCGTCGAGGGATTCAAGCTTACCGCCAGGCACTCTCTCGAGCGTGCGCTCTACAGTTTCGACGATGTCGAGAAACCCGATGCGCCCCTCTAGGAAGGCATGAACCGCAGTTTCATTCGCCGCGTTCAGGACGGTCGGACAACCGCCGCCGCGGATCAGCGCCTCGCGGGCAACGCGCAGCGCGGGGAACCGGCGTTCGTCGGGCGACTCGAAGGTCAAGCGTCCGACTGCCGCCAAGTCGAGCCGTTTGGTCGGGGTCGCGATGCGATCGGGCCAAGCGAGCGCATAGGCGATCGGCGTACGCATGTCGGGGGAGCCCAGCTGCGCCAGCACCGAACCGTCCCGATAAACGACTGCGCTGTGTACAATCGACTGAGGGTGCACGACGATCTCGATACGCTCCAGCGGCAGCCGAAACAGGTGATGGGCCTCGATCACTTCGAGTCCCTTATTCATCATGGTCGCGGAATCGACCGAGATCTTCGCCCCCATGCTCCAATTCGGATGCGCGACGGCCTGTTGTGGCGTGACCTCGCGCATGTCCTCAAATGCTCGCTCGCGGAACGGCCCGCCGCTCGCTGTCAGGATGATCCGCTCGATCGTCTCGCTGCGGGCATGATCGAAACATTGCCAGACCGCATTATGCTCGCTGTCGACCGGCAGCAGGGTTGCGCCGCAACGAACCACCTCCTGCATCACCAACCCGCCGGCGCAGACGAGCACCTCTTTGTTGGCCAGAGCGACGATGACGCCTCGGTGAATCGCGGCCAGAGTGGGCGCCAGCCCAGCCGCTCCAACGATTCCCGCCATTACCCAATCTGCAGGGCGTCGTGCTGCTTCTATCAGCGCCTGCGGGCCGCAGGCCGTCTCGGTCCCGGTGCCGGCGAGAGCGTCCTTCAGGGCCTGATAATGGATAGGGTCGGCGATCGCGGCGAACCGCGCGCGCAGAGCGCGCGCCTGTTCGGCCAAACGTCCGGGGTTACGGTTTGCGGTAAGCGCCTCGACGGCAAAGCCGTGCGGGTTGCGCAGCAGCAGATCGACGGTGCTCTGTCCGACCGAACCCGTCGAACCGAGGATCGTGACCCGGCGCGCACCATCGCTGCGGGCCCCCCCGAGATCGGGCGAGATCATTGCCATGTCAGGAGGCTGCGGCCGTCGATAAGCGTCAGCAGTGCCACGACCGGAATTACGGCGAGCAGACCATCGAGCCTGTCGAGGAGTCCGCCGTGGCCGGGAATGAGGCCGCTCGAGTCCTTCACGCCGAACCTGCGCTTAGCCAGGGACTCGGCAAGATCGCCGAACTGCTCGACAACCGCAAGGCCCGCGCTGACGAGTACGAGCCCGAAGGCCGGGGCAATCCCGAGCCATGCCGCGGTCGCCCAGCCGACGAGCGCTGCGCATGCCGTGCCGCCGGCAAGCCCCGCCCAGGTTTTCCGCGGGCTCCAGCGGGGCGCCAGCCGTGGGCCACCGAACGTCCGCCCGATCGCGTAAGCGCCGATATCCGTCGCCCAGACGACGGCGAGGATCCATAATAACGTCGCTCGGCCGTCCGGCCCGCCGCGCGCGAGCCACAACAGGCAAATGCAAGGAAGCGCCACCCAAAGCGCACCCAAAGCGGCCCACTCCGGATCGAGATCTGGTCGCCGCCGAGCGGACCAGAAGACAATGCCGGCACCAAGTAGGATGAATCCGACGGCACAGCCAACGGTGGCGAGCGTGGCGGTCGCAATCGCGGCGAGCACGACCCCGACGAGCACGATCCCCGTCGCGCCAAAACGACCGCGGCGACACAGCCGCCCCCATTCCCAGGCCATCACGGCGCCGGCCAGCGCGGTGAGCAACGGCAGCCAGGGCGAGCCGAACCAAATCGCAGCGATTGGGAACGGAGCGAGCGCCATCGCCGATAGGACGCGCGGCCGGAGCGAGCCAAATTCAGCGCGAGCCAACCGAGGCACCGTACCGACGTTCCCGGCCGCAGAATTCATCGATCGCCCGCTCTAGGTCGTGCTTGGAGAAATCGGGCCACAACGTTTTGGTGAAGACCAGCTCGGAATAGGCGCATTGCCAAAGCAGAAAGTTGCTGATCCGTTGCTCGCCGCTGGTGCGGATCAACAGGTCCGGATCGGGAATATCCGCGGTGAACAGGTGACGGGCGAGGCAATCCTCGTCGACCTCCTCGGCGGCGAGCTTTCCGCACGCCGCCTCTGCAGCGATCGCTCGGACTGCCGCGACGATCTCGGCGCGTCCGCCATAGGACAGCGCAATCGTCAGAGTGATTCGGGAATTATCGCGCGTCAGGGTTTCAGCCTGCTCGATCAAGTTGATGATGTCCGGCCCGAGACGCGTAAGTTGTCCAATGACCTTCAGACGAACGTTGTTGCGATGCAATTCGGCGATCTCGCCGCAGAGATAATGGCGCAGCAGCCTCATCAGATCCTGGATCTCCGCGAACGGCCGCTTCCAATTCTCCGATGAAAACCCGAAGAGAGTCAGATAGGGAACGCCCAGTTCGGCCGCGGCGATGACTGTGCGCCGCGCCGCTTCGGCGCCGCGCCGATGTCCAGCGATCCGCGGCAGACCGTGAGCCTTCGCCCAGCGGCCGTTGCCGTCCATGATGATCGCGATGTGTCGCGGCAGCGCTCGCAGCGCAGCGGCGCTGCTCATCGGGTCGGCGGCCATCAGACCTGCAGGATCTCTCTGTCTTTCTGCGCTAGCGCCTCGTCGATGCGCTTGATGATTTCGTCCGTCAGGTGCTGGACCTCGCGTTGTAGTCTACGATGCTCGTCCTCCGAGATCTCCCCCTCTTTTTCCTGCCGGCGCAGCGCCTCGATCCCGTCGCGCCGCACATTTCGGACAGACACCTTCGCGTCTTCGGCGTATTTGGCCGCGACACGGGTCAGATTGCGGCGCCGCTCCTCGTTCAAGTCGGGGATCGGCACACGGATCACCTGGCCCTCCGTCTGCGGGTTGAGGTCGAGCCCGGATTCGCGAATCGCCTTGTCGACCGCCTTGACGACGCCCCGGTCCCATACTTGTACGGTGATCAGGCGCGGCTCGGGAACATTGATGCTGGCCACCTGGTTAAGCGGCACGGTGTTGCCATAGGCGGCAACGGAAATCGGTTCGAGCAGGCTCGCCGACGCACGACCGGTCCGCAACCCGCCGAATTCCTTGCGCAACACCTCGAGTGCACCGTCCATGCGGCGCCTCAGATCCGTCAGCAATGGCTCTTCCGACATGGCCTACCTTTTCCTGTCGATGCCTAGTTTGGATCACCGATGATTGTGTACCGCCCGCGCCCGCGGAGAACTTCGGCAAACCCGCCGCTTTCAAAGATCGAAAACACCAGTATCGGGATGCGGTTCTCACGCGCCAGCGAAATCGCCGACGCATCCATCACTTGCAAGTCGCGTGAGAGGACGTCGAGGTAGCCGAGCCGTTCGAACCGGATTGCGCCAGGCACCCGGTTGGGATCGGCGTCATAGACGCCATCGACTTTGGTCGCCTTCAAGAGCGCGTCGCAGCCCATTTCGGAAGCCCGCAGCGCCGCGGCAGTATCCGTCGTAAAGAAGGGGTTGCCGGTTCCGGCTGCGAAGATGACAACACGCTTTTTTTCCAGGTGGCGTAACGCCCGGCGGCGAATGTAAGGTTCGCAAATTGCCTGCATCGAGATTGCCGACTGGACGCGGGTCGTCACCTCGCGCTGCTCGAGCTCGTTCTGTACGGCGAGCGAGTTAATCACCGTCGCCAACATGCCAATATAGTCGCCCGATGCGCGCTCCATTCCGACGGCGCTGCCTGATATGCCGCGGAAGATGTTGCCGCCGCCAATCACCAGGCACAACTCGACTCCCAGGGCGTGCACGGTCTGGATCTCGTCCGCGATGCGCGCGAGCATCTCGGGATCGAGACCGTATTCCCGGGCACCCATCAGCGCCTCGCCGGAGACCTTCAAAAGAACGCGGCGGTACTTGAGATCGGCTGACATGAGGCCTGCGCTGATCCGCCCGGACGATCTCGTCGCACGGTCGAACCGAGGATACACCAAACCAATCGTTTCCTAGCATCTTTCGACGGCATGCGAGCCGACGGCAGGCGGAAGACCGCCAGCGCGCGCCCGTTCTGACATCGTCGTCAGCTCTTGAGCTGAGCGGCTACCTCGGCGGCGAAGTCGGGTCGATGGCGATCAATTCCTTCGCCGAGGGCGAAGCGGGCGAAACCAGTAACCTGAATGGGCGCGCCGGCCGCCTTCCCCGCTTGTTCCACCACCGTCGATATTCTGGTCCTTTGATCGATCACAAAGATCTGCTCGAGCAGGACGACATCCTCGTAGAACTTGCGCAGCCGGCCGTCCACCATCCGTTCGGTGACGTCCTCGGGCTTGCCGCTCGCCTGCGCCTGTTCGCGCAATACGCGGCGCTCGCGGTCGAGCGCAGATTGCGGCACAGAAGCGATGTCGAGATAGAGCGGGCTCGACGCTGCGACATGCATCGCCAGCTGCTTGCCGAGCGCTGCCAGCCGTTCGTCGGAAGCGGCGGACGTCAGGACGACAATGACGCCGATCTTGCCGATGCCCGGGCCGAGCGCATTATGGACGTAAGAAAACACCGCGCCCTCCCCGGTCGACAGTCGCATTATCCGGCGAAGGACCAGATTCTCTCCGATCGTCGAGATCAGATGGGTCAGCTCGGCTTCGACCGTGCGGTCCGAGCCCGGAAACGCGGCCTCTCTCAGCGACTCGATTGTGCCGTCGCCGTCGAGCGCGAGCCCGCTGACGCTCCGTACGAAGCTCTGGAACGCCTCGTTGCGCGCCACGAAATCGGTCTCGGAGTTGACCTCGACGACGGCACCGACGGGACCGCGCGTCGCGACCCCGATGAGCCCTTCTGCAGCGACCCGCCCCGCCTTGTTGGCGGCCGCTGCCAACCCCTTCTTCCTCAGCCAGTCGACGGCTGCCTCGATATCGCCGCCGCTGTCGCCGAGCGCCCTCTTGCAATCCATCATCCCGGCGCCTGTCTTTTCACGCAGCTCTCTGACCAGCGCGGTGGTCACTTCCGCCATTTGCGTACCCTCCCGTCTAACTGCCGTCGACCGACGCCGCTTCTGCTTCGCTCGGCAGCTCGCTGTCGAGGATGCCTCCGACTTCGGCTTCGCCGGGGACCTCCTGCGGGAGGTCCCCGGGGAGGACCGCCCTGGGGATTTCTGCACGCGCGCCGATATCGACCCCCGACGCGGCGAGCTCCGCCTGCAGGCCGTCGAGGACCGAGGCTGAAACCAGATCGCAATAGAGCTGAATCGCCCGCATCGCATCGTCGTTCCCGGGAATCGGGTACGCGATGCCGTCGGGCGACGAGTTCGAATCGAGGATCGCCACGACCGGGATGCGAAGGGTGTTTGCTTCGCTAACCGCAATCGCCTCCTTGTTGGTGTCGATGACGAAGAGGATGTCGGGCAACCCCCCCATCTCCTTGATGCCGCCAAGAGCGCGCTCGTATTTGTCGCGGCGGCGCGTCAGCTCGAGCAGCTCGCGCTTGGTCAGCCCGCTCTGCTCCTGCGTGATACGTTCCTCGACCTCGCGCAGCCGCCGGATCGACTGGGAAATAGTCTTGAAGTTGGTCAGCATGCCGCCGAGCCAGCGGTGGTTGACGTGGTACTGACCGCAGCGCTTCGCGGCCTCGGCGATCGGCTCCTGGGCTTGGCGCTTGGTGCCGACCAACATCACGCGGCCGCCGCCGGCGACGACGTCGCGGATCGCCTGCAACCCTTGGTGCAGCATCGGCTCGGTCTGTTCGAGATCAATGATGTGAATCCCGTTGCGGACGCCAAAAATGTAGGGCGCCATCTTAGGGTTCCATCGCCGGGTGTGGTGGCCGAAGTGAACGCCGGCTTCGAGGAGCTGGCGCATGGAAACGATCGGAATCGGCATCGTCGGTCCTTTCTCCGGTTGGGGCCGCCGCAGGGAAACATCGGCACCCCGATTGTCTCGAAGGCACCGGCACCGGAGCGGTCGTCGCACCGCGACACGACCGCAGCCCTGCGTGAGGTATCGAGACGATTACTTACGGCGCACGGGCCCTATTGGCAAGCCCGGCGGATCGCGATGCCCGACGGCGAGCTTGCGATCATCTTGTCCTCCTTGCACTGATCGGTACCGAATGTCACCTCCTGCGCCATGAACCGATGGCTTAGCGGCGCGATCGTGATGACGGCGCTCGTGTCGGCGCCGGGCTATGCCGGCGAACCGGCTCCGGTCGCGACGCCCTCGCGGCAGCACGCTGAGTTCGGCTTCGGCGCCGTCGCCGGCATCCCTGTCTGGCACTCCTCCATCGGTTCCAGCGGCGATGGCGTGCGCCTCATCGCTGATCCGGTCAATGGTTGCGGGACGGTTCGGCTGGGGGAAACGACGGTTGCGACCCTGCGCAACGCGCCGATCGTCACCGTGCTTGCCAACGGGGCGCCGGTGACGCTGCTTCTCGATACGGGCGCCGAAACGACGATCTTGACGCCCGCTGTCGCCCAGCGGATCGGTGCACAACCCCCTCGCGTGGTATTTCAAAGGCAGCTGCGGGGGGTTGCCGGCAGCCTGCAGACCAGCGAGGTGGAGTTGCGCAGCTTCACCGTCGGCGCGGTGGCGATACCATGGCGACGGGTTCGTGTCGCGCCGGTCAATGTGGCGAATGTGTTCTCCGGGCCGCTCGACGGCGTGCTCGGGGCTGACAGTCTGAGCAGTTTCGACGTCGACCTCGACCTGCCAGGGCACCGCATGATCTTTTATGAAAAGCAAACCTGCCCGGACGCAACGCCGTTTTGGACCCAACCCTATGCCAGGATCGCCGCGGGTCGATCAACGGGCGACCACCTGTTCTTCCCGGTACAGCTCGATGGCCGGAGAATCGACGCATTCGTCGATACCGGCTCGCAATTCACGGTGCTCTCGACCAGGGCCGCGCTGGCTCTCGGTGTGACCGAGGCAGAATTGGCGCATGACCGCGGGGCAACGGTGCGCGGTGCGGCGTCGGAGCGGCTGGTCGCGCATATACATCGGTTTTCGCAATTGGCAATCGGGGAAGAGATAATCCGCAACCCCGAAACGATTGTGACCGACGTCAGGTTGAGCGATGCGGATCTCGTCCTCGGCATCGACTTCCTGAAATCACGCCGGATCTGGTTGTCCTATGGTTCACAACAAATCTTCCTGCTGCGCCGAACTTAGGTTGCATCTGCGAGGGGCGGACCGCGCCGTGATCGACGCATGGCCGGCTGGGGTGTTAGGATCGCTAGTGATGCGCATCGCTGGGTTGATCGGGTCGATCGGGAGCGTCCGTCGGAAGTTGCGGGCGGTAGCCGCAGTAGTCGCGGATCCTGGCGCCACCGAACACGAGAGGGCCAACGCGCAAGCGCTGAAGTCCCGCCTGGAGCGGCGGCTCAGAGACGCCGGGGCCCCCGCCGGAGACTGGACAGACAACTCCTTTCGACTCGGCAAGTGGGTAAAGGAGCTGAGGCAATCCTCGTCCCCCGCATCCCCCAAGGGCGATTGGACGGACAACGCCTACCGGCTGGGCAAGGCGCTACGTCACGGTTACAAGCGGTCGTTGTCGGAGTAGCGAGAACGTCCGACGACTGACTTGTAAAGGAAGCCATCATGTCGCTGAGCCGGGAGTTCGCCGCGTTCGTCGCCAACCTCAAATACGAAGACCTGCCGCCAGAGGTTGTGGACCGGGCCAAAGGTGTCACTCTGCAGGCTCTTTCCTCGGCGCTGGTGGCGCATTCTATGCCGGCGAGCCGGCAGGCGCTGGCGCTGATGCAGGAAGAAGAAGCGGGAGGCGGCGGGGTCGCGACCGTGCTGTGCAACGGCGCCAAGCTGACCAAGGCTGGGGCTGCCTTCGTCAATGCGGAAATGATTTTTGCCGGCGGCAAATGGGATACCTTCCGCATGCTGACCCATCCCGGCATCGCGATCCTGCCGGCCGCCCTCGTGGCCGCGGAGATCGCGGGGGCTACCGGCAAGGAGTTCCTGACCGCCGTCGTCGCCGCTTACGAGATCATGGAGCGCATGGCGGCCGAGTTCATCCCGACGGTCATGTCGCGCGGCTTCCACGCGGGACCGGTGTTCGGCATCTTTGGCGCGGCGGTCGCGGCCGCCAAGCTCGGCGGCCTGGACGAAAACCAGATCCACAGCGCCATCGCGCAGTGCGTCAACCTGGCCGCCGGCAATCTCGAAGGCGCGCGCAGCGGCGGGCGTTCCCTCCGCGAAGGCGGTGCCGTCCGTAACGCCTTGCTCGCCGTGGCTTTGGCGAGGCGCGGCACGCCGGGCGGCGAAACCACGTTGGAGGGTGAGGCCGGCTTCTACCGCGCCTATGCCGGCAACAACCGCGGCGAGTTGCGCTACAGCTTTACCGGCGCGAACCACGCCGACCTCGGCGAGATAACACGAGGTCTCGGTCGCGACTGGATCTTCCTAGAGACGCTCTACCGCATCTATTCGACCGCCGGCTACAACATCGCCCATGTCGATGTAACGGCGCAGCTCTGCGAGGAGCACGACATCGCCGCCGCCGACATCGACCGTATCGAGGCGCTGGTCAACTGGCTCGAGACCGAGTACCCGAGCCCGGCCTTCCCGAGCCGTGGAATCGACAGCCCGCCACAGGTCGGCAGCACGCAGTATTTCACGGCCTGGGGTGCCGTCGAGCGCGGCTATCCGTTGTTGCGCGCTGCCGAGCCCCGCCCCGGCGAAACCGACCCGCCCGCGGTCCTCGACCTGATGCACCGCGTAACCTTGATCCCAACGGTGCGCCGCGCCCTCTTCGGCCCGCGGATCACCGTGTTCACCAAAGACGGCCGGAGCTTCACCCGCGAAGGCACCGGCCGCGAGTTCATCTGGGACTTTGAGGAGGAAGCTAGACGCATCCAACCCGTCACCCCCGGCCTAGCGATTGGTGAGACGCAATTCGCCGCGCTGATCGACAGCTGCCGCCACCTCGATTTCATCGAGCGGGCAGCTCGGAAACTGATCTCGCTGACGACCCCCGCCTGACCATCGTTGACGGGCCACTGGCGGGAGGCGCTCTCAGGGGCGCGCGACCGGCGTCGAGCAGGCCACGCCGTACTGAACCCGAGCTAGCTAGAACAGCATCCGTGATTTGGCCACCATATCTCTCGGGATCTCTCGGGCCCTTGACTTGGCCCGGCCCGCACACGCACCGATCGCGGGATCATTCTGTGCTGCACGAGGAGCCAGTCATAGCGTCACCAAAAAAAGCTGTCACACACCGTGCTGCGGACCAATCGCCGGCGCGAGATGGTCGATTGGTGTTGCACAATCCTCGGTGCGGAGGTGCTCGGACTCGGTTGCAAGATGCGTTATTTGCCGTGATCATGGGCGATCTCGACTGTGACAGCTCGCACGGATACCGACGCGGAAGGGGTTCGCCCGCACCGCGCTCGAGGTCATCTTTGGCGGGGCGGGATCATCTATTTCGTGATCGCGGCGGTCCTCCCTCGATAACGCTCTGGATCAGCAGTCCACGGTCGTTACTAAGCGCCACTCTCAACCGGTCAACTCGGCGTGTTTAGATTCCGATGGCCGCCGGGACGCGGAGAAGACTATTGGGGTGAGCTTGTCTTTGCCTAATTTCAGAGAGTTAACGCGCCGGCGAGCCGGAACTGTGCGCACCATCGACGCCATGCGTTGCGATACGCTGTCTCGACGGCGCGCGTCATCGCCTCGACGTCGCAGAGAGGCGAGCTTCGCAATCGCTCGCGCATACCGGCGCGTAGCGCCGCGAGCCGAGGGGCATCGTGCGCCAGGGATACTGCGATTTCCACATAGGCCTCGGCGGTATCGGCAATGAGTTCCGGCAAATCGATGACCGTAAGCAGGCTTCTCCCCACTCGGGAAACGCGCCGGTCTCCCGACATCGTGACGACAGGGACGCCCATCCACAGCGCCTCGCAACTGGTGGTGTGACCATTGTAGGGGAACGGGTCGAGCGCAATATCGACCTCGTTATAGAGCGCCAAGTGATGTGGCGTCGGGACAGTTTTCTCCAGCATTAGCCGATCGCGGCCGATCCCCTCATCGGCGAAGCAGGTGGCGACGCGATCGCCCACCGAAGGGTTGCCGAGCGCCGAGGCTACGAGGAAGAGACGCGAACTCGGTTCGGCGCGGAGCAGGCGAGCCCACACCTTGATGACCTCCGGCGTCATCTTGTGCAGCTGATTGAACGATCCGAAGGTGATATACCCGGTTCGCGCGACTGGCGACTTCTGCACCGATCCAGCTTCGAACCGGGTACGCCAGCAGACACTGTGCGGTAACCGAATCACTGTCTCACTGGAAAAGCGCTCGGAGCCTTCCGGGTCGCGAATGGCGTCCGTCATCCGGTAATCGATCGCCGCCAGCCCTCGGGTCTCGGGATATCCTACCCAGGCGACCTGCACCGGGGCCGGTTTTTCAGCGAAGACATTTAACCGGTTGCCGGCGGTATGGCCGGCGAGGTCGACGAGGATGTCGATGCCGTCGCTGCGAATGCGCTCGGCCACGTCAGCGTCGTCCTTGCCGTGGATGGCGATCCACTGCTCGACCCGATGCATCAGGTGATTGGTGAAGTCGTCCGGCCGCGCGACGTCGGAATAGCACACGACTTCGACCTGACGTCGATCATGGGCTTCGAGCACCGGCGCGACAAAGTCGTATTCTGCGTGGTCGCGGAAATCCGGCGACACGTAGCCCACCCGCAATCGCCGGTCCGGGTCGGCGGCGCAGGCGAACCGCAGATCGAGGCTCGTGGTCGCGGGTGCGTGGAATTTATCCCACTCCCGATGCAGCGCGAACAGCGTTTCCGGCGTCTCCTGCGGGCGGAAGAGCGACAGGTACACCAAGGCGCTCCGCGCCACCGGGAGGTCGGGCCGGGTGGCCAGCGCCTTCCGGAGCTGTGCGATTGCGTCGTCGAGGCGCCACAGAGACACCCGAGCGCCGGTGAGTTCGATTAATGCCCGGTCGAGGTCGGGTTTGAGCGCAAGCGCCTTTTCGTAGGCGGCGACGGCGTCCTCCACGCGATTGAGCCTTTTGAGCAGGTTCCCCAAATTGTAGTGCGCGTTGGCATAGCGAGGCTCGACGGCGAGCGCTCTCTCGTACAAGGTCATCGCCTCGGCGTATTGGGCGAGCCCCTGCAGAGCGAGACCGAGGCTGTTGCAGGCCATGGCGGAATTCGGCTGCTGGCGCAGCGCACGGCGGAACAGGACAGCCGCGTCTTTGGACTTGTTCAGTTTGAGCTCAATGAGCCCCAAGCTGTGCAAGCAATCGAAATTATCGGGGCTCGTCTGCAAAATGCTCCGGTACAATCGCCTCGCGGCGTCCAATCGGCCTTGCCGGTGGAACAAGCTCGCTTCCTGGAGCGACTGTTCCACGATGGGAACGCGAACATGACCATGCATCGGCTAGTGATCTCCTATGGGTGCTTGATCAGCCGGAGAATCTTGCTCGATACCGCATCGCAGGGAGCAGCTTGGCTTATCACCCTAACTCTGGGTGGTCAGACATCGTCCCGATTTTTCCGGTGCTGACGGCTCCCTCTGTGCCGGTTCATTGTATGAAATGCCCCCTTCACGTTTGCGGCGCACGAGAGCCCGGGCCACCAATTGACCGATCCGGTTCATCTGGGATTCGGTGAGGTCGAGATGAAACGGGATGCCGAGCACGCGCGCTGCCAGGGATTCGGTGACCGACATAGGGCCGCGAGTCCATTCGGCGAAGGCCGGGTGGCGGTGACATCCCTCACCCCACCAGCGCCGGGTCTCGACGCCTTCGCCCAGCAATTCGGGGGCGACCGCCGCGGCATGCGGGCCGCCAAGATCGACCATTGCGATGGCGCAGGCTGAGTCGGCGGGAAACAGAAGGTCGAGATCATAGGTGGCGAGCACGCGGCGGTAAGCCTCGGCCCGCTCCCGCCAACGCGCCCGGATCTGCGGCCAGGCATCGAGGGCGGCGAGACCGACCGCCGCGGCATATTCGCTGATCTTCCCATTGATCCCCGGGGAAGCGGCCACTCGGTCGCGGGTAAAGCCGAAATTGCCAAGCCGCCGCACAAACTCCACCCCCTCCGCCTCGGATGACAGTACGATGCCGCCTTCACCAATGCCGAAGGCCTTCGTGGCATGCAGACTGATAACTTGCAGCCAAGGCTCCGGACGCACGCAATCGAAACAATCGGCCGCGTCGACGACGAGCGCCAAGCCGTGGTCGAGAGCGACTTGCCGCCACGGATCTAGATCGATCGCCGACCCGGGCGGGTGCACCAGCAGCAGGGCCGCAAATTCTGTTGGAGCGAGGGTCAGTAATTCGGCGAGCTGCCGGCGATCGATCAACCAGCTGTCCGGTTCGATATCGACAAAGTGACCGGTAAGCCCTGCGGCAGATACGGCGCAGGCGGTGGCAGCAAAGGTCCAACTCGGCAGCAGGCAGACGCCGCGCCGCTGGCCGACCGCTGCCTTCAGCGCCAGGATAAGCCCGGTCGTGCAGGAGGCAACCGTCGCCACATGCACGGCGCGGGCGCTCGCAATCTGAAAATGTTCCGCCAGGCGCGCCTCAAACATTTGTACCAACGGTCCGCGGTTTGTGTACCAGCGCGCCTCGTCGATACGGCGCAGATACGGGAGCAGCGTCTCTGCCCGGGGCAGACACGGACGACCGACCTGCAGCAAGGGCACCGCTCCCGCCATGGTCATGTCCCTTCCCCGTCCGGGCGGCGTTTGGCGATGGCGGGCACTCCCGCCACCAATGCCCCGGCCTCGATATCGTTGATGACCACCGCGCCGGCGGCTACCACGGCGCCGGAACCGATCACCAGCTCCTCTATGATCGTGGCGCCGATGCCGATGGTCGTGTCGCGGCCGACGACGACATGGCCGGCCACATGACACCCGGGACCAAGCCGGACGAAAGGCTCGACCACAGTGTCGTGGCCGATAGTGACGCCGCGGTTGACGAATACGTGGTCATGAAGCACCGCGCCAGGCGCGACGACCGATTGGGCTCCGACGTACACGCCCTCGCCAAGCCGGGCCAGCGGAGAGACATAGGCTGTCGGGTGAACCATTGGCGCCAAAACGATACCGAACCGAGTCTTAAGATCCTCCACCAGGACGGTACGGTTTGGGTGGGTGGTCCCCAGCACATAGATCTCGGCCCCCTGCGGTACGAAGCTGTCGATGTCGACGAGGCGCGGCGGATAAGCGAGTTGTCGTATGCGCTCATGCACACCCTTCGTGCGCGGACGCAAAACCTCGG
>DATEQL010000639.1:0-3905 GCA_035272665.1 Allostellaceae bacterium | reverse complement strand
CGCTATGCGCCGGACGTCAAGGTCATCCAGCTCGACATCGCGCCGGAGGAGATCGGCCACAACAAGGCGACCGACGTGGCGCTGGTCGGCGACGGCAGGCGATCATGGCACAAATGAACGCCGCACTCGCCGGCCGCCAGTGGTTCCATCCCAAGGAATCCCCGTGGCGGCAGATGATCAGCAAGAAGTCGGCCGAGAATGCGGAGCAGATCAAGCCGCAGGTCAACGACGACAGCGCCCCGGCGACCTACTACCGCGCCTTCAAGGACATTGCCGCCTGGATGCCGAAGAACTCGATCCTGTCGGCCGAGGGTGCGGGCACGATGGATATCGGCCTGACGATGCTGCCGGTGTTCAGCGCCAAGGCCTGCCTCAACGCTGGCACCTACGGCACGATGGGCCTCGGCCTCGGCCAGGCGATCGCGGCCGCCATCGTGCACCCGGACCGTCCGGTCATCCACTTGTCGGGCGACTCGGCGATCGGCTTCTCCGGCATGGAGATGGAGACGCTGGCGCGCTACAACCTGCCGGTCAAGATCATCGTGCTCAACAATGGCGGCATCGGTCCCGGCATGCCCGAGATCCCGGAAAATCCGATGTTCAACATGAAGCCAAACTCGCTGATCTACGGCGCGCGCTATGACCGCGTCATGGAAGCCTTTGGCGGCAAGGGCTTCTTTGTCGAGGACCCGAAGAACATCCGCGGCGCCCTCGACGAAGCCATGAACTTCCGCGGCCCGGCACTGGTCAACATCGTGCTGTCGCAAGGCTCGGCCAGGAAGCCGCAAGCCTTCCGCTGGCACAGCTGAGGGGCTGATCCCTCTATATCCCTCCCCTCCCCGGGCTTGACCCGGGAAGGGGAGGGATGGGGTGGCCAGGGTGGGGCTACACCGCCCTGGCGTCGCGGTTCCAGCCTAGCCGGCGGGCGCTAGCTTCATTCCCTGGGCTGTTCATTCCCGGCTCGAATTGCCTTCATCGTCTGATTGGAGCTCGCCCTCCGAGATCGCGCAAATCCTTAGTCCGGAAGACCGGTAAGAACCGCGCGTGGCCAAAGAGCGCAATACCGGGGTTAAGCCCGACAAGGCCCTCACCTATGCGGCGATCGTCATCGTCGCCGGGGTTTTAGCCACGACGCTGGCACAGCCGCAGGTTCTGGCGCGCCTGCCGCTTCAAAATCTGCTCAAGAATGAATTGCATGCGGACCGAACCGCTAATGCAGCATTCTTTTTCTGGGCAGGCCTAGCGTGGTACTTAAAACCCCTCGCCGGCATCTTGACCGATGCGTTCCCGCTCTTTGGCACCCGCCGCAAAAGCTACATTCTGATAAGCGCTATCTTGGCAGCGCTTTCATGGTTTGCGTTGATCGTCACCCCCCACGAATACCGCAACCTACTTTTCGTGGTAATCGTGATCAACACATTTATGGTGATCGCCAGTACCGCTGTCGGCGGCTATATGGTCGAAACGGCGCAGGCCACTTCGGGCTCGGGCCGCCTGACGGCTGTTCGCCAGTTCATCCAGCAGGCCTGTTTGGTCATCAACGGCCCAGTGGCCGGGTATCTCGCCAGTATCGCCTTTGGATGGACTGCTGCAGCCTGCGGCGGCGTCATGTTCCTACTCGTGCCGGTGACCATCCTGTTTTTGCACGAACACCGGCAGCGATTGGATTCACGAGAGGTCCTGGTTAACGGCCGCAGCCAGCTCGTCAAAATCGGGACGGCCCGCACGATGTGGGGAGCTGCAGGTCTGATGGCCCTGTTCTATATCGCTCCAGGGTTTGCGACCGCACTGTTCTATAAGCAGCAGAACGAGTTGCACTTTACTACACAAGCACAGGGGTTGTTACAGTTAATCGCAGGTGTTTGCGGTATACTTGCTGCCGTCTGTTACGGAATCTTGTGCCGGCGGCTCAATCTTCGCACGCTCTTGATCGGGAGCATGGTCGTCGCGACAGCCGCCAATCTGGGCTATCTTTTTTACTCGTCAATGGGGCGCGCGGAGGCGATCGAGGGCCTGAACGGCTTTGGATATACATTAGCCGAGCTGGCGCTGATGGATCTCGCCGTACGCGCCACTCCCGCCGGGAGCGAGGGGTTGGGCTTTTCGATAATGGTCAGCGTGCGAAATCTAGCCCTATTTGGAACCGACTGGTTCGGGTCGAATTTGCTCGACCAATATCATCTTTCCTTTGAATCTCTCGTGATCGCTAATTCCGCAACGACGTTGATCGCTGTCCCGCTGGTATTGCTGCTTCCCAGGCTTATTCTCGCCCGCAAGGACGCCGAGATCTATGAGGAGTCCCCCATGTTCAAAACGGCAACGGAATGACCCGGAGGGTGACGAAGGGAGGCCGATGCCCCGGCCCTCTAAACAGCGCCTGGCGCAGCGACGCCGCTACGACAAGATGATGGAAGCCTTCGGCGGCAAGGGCTTCTTTGTCGCGGACCCGAAGGACCTGCGCGGCACCCTCGATGCGTCGATGAATCACAGGGGTCCGGCCCTCGTCAACGTCCGGATCTCGCAAGGCTCTGCCAGGAAGCCGCAGGAGTTCCGCTGGCACAGCTGATCCGCTGAAGTCTCCCGCAATCGGGCCGCGCCGTCACTGGCGCGGCCCCGCGCGCCTTTTTCACCAGCCCACAACCGTCAGAAGATCAGGGCTGCCCCAATCATTCTGAAGCCAGGAATTTCGATCCTTTTCGAGGTCATCCCAAAGCCGGCGAGCCTTTTCGAGCGCCTGAGGACTGACGAGTCGGTCGAAACGATGAAACGGGTTGGGCTGTATCGGGACGAGCCTTCCAAAGCTCGGGCCTTGCAGGAGCTGGGTTGAAATTAACTGAACGACCTGAACAATGCTCTTTTGCGCCGAGGTGCCTTTTTCGCAGCAACGCGGAGTACAAACCGGTATCCCAAGCGACCTGAATGAACCACGCCTCCGGCGTCACGCTTCGCGGCGTTACGTCGGGAGGGCAAAAAGAGAGAGTGCCGGGCGCGGCAGGCGGAAGTTCCCAGGTGGGACCTTGCTCGACCTGGACGAGCACCGGCGGGAGCTGATCCAGAAAGACAGTCATCCGGTGGCGGTCACCTCGCCAGATGGACTCGCCGCCGCCTCGGCGGTAGCTCATTACTGTGATCGAGGGCCACGATTTGATCCTCGAAACTTTCAAGTCAGGGACTTGCCAGACCGAATTGCCGAGCCAGCCCGGATTTACGCCCGATAAAAGCTCGCAAGTCCTATCCCTTTCGCTCGATGCTGGCATGTTGCCCCCGGGGTCGCGCGGTCAGGGTCATTAGCTTAAAATTTAACCCATTATAGATGTTCTTTTGACATCGGCAACGCAGCCCTTCGAGTGCCAGGCTTCGCCGTGGGAGCTTGCCTTGCCAAATGGGGCCAGCTGTCCGTCTTGCACCAGCTCGCCGATATGGCAATTGAAGGCGGCGCAAATCGCCATCTGCACCGTCCCTGAGTTGGGAAAATATCAACTTGAGGTTTAGAAAGATTACCGTAATCATTAATATTATTGGTACGATATCAGCACAATCTGACGCCGTCTTGACGATTCTTGCCACAATCCCCAACGATGCTCGGCCTGGGTTGCCCCGACCGTCCCGGAGTCATCGATGGATTTCGCTCTGTCTGACGAACTCGCCGAGCTGAAGGAGCGCACCGAGCGCTTCGTGCGCGAGCAGATCCTGGCCTATGAGAACGACGCGAGGCAGACGGCGCACGGTCCGGCCGAGGAATTGCGGCGCGAGCTCGTCGGGCTCGGGCGCCGGGCGGGCCTGCTCAGCCCGCATGTCGGCCGCGAGTGGGGCGGCCTCGGGCTCGATCACCGGGCGAAGGCGGTCGTCTTCGAGGCAGCGGGATATTCGCCGCTCGGCCCGGTGGCGCTCAACTGCTTCGCTCC
>DATEQL010000638.1:0-9742 GCA_035272665.1 Allostellaceae bacterium | reverse complement strand
GCATCGGCGAACGGCCGGCGCCTTGCCCGCGACCTCGCCGCGTCGCTCGGTTGCGGCGGGCTCGTCGTGATCTCGGGTCTGGCGCGCGGGATCGACGCCGCGGCGCATCTGGGCGGCCTCGAAACGGGCAGCGTCGCCGTCGTCGCCGGCGGCGTCGATGTCGTCTACCCCGAGGAGAACCGGGGGCTCCACGACGCGTTGGCGCGACGGGGTGCAATTGTCGCCGAATCGCCGCTCGGAACCGAACCCCAGGCACGCCATTTCCCGCGCCGCAACCGGATCATCTCCGGGATGGCGCTCGGCGTCGTCGTGGTCGAGGCGGCCGCACGCTCGGGCTCGCTGATTACGGCGCGCTTGGCGCTCGAGCAGGGGCGCGAGGTCTTTGCCGTGCCGGGCTCGCCGCTCGATCCGCGCTCGCGCGGGTGCAACGAGCTCTTACGACACGGCGCGACCTTGACCGAGAGCGCCGAGGACGTGCTGTCGCAGCTCGGGCCGCAGCTGCGCGGTGTCGAGCCGCCTCGCCCGGTACAGGCGATGACGATCCCGACCGCGCCCCTTCCCATTCCCTCCCTTGCGAGCGGGGGAGCCCCCGGACGGCCGCCCGTCAGGGCGGACGTTCCGGGGTTAGGGTGGGGGCCGCTGCAGGCCCCTGCCGAGGAGGCCGGGCTCGAGCTGATCCTCGAAAGATTGGGACCCACACCGGTCGCGGTTGACGAACTGGTGCGCCAATGCCACTTGTCAGCCGCCGCCGTCGCCACCCTCCTGCTCGAATTGGAACTCGTCGGCCGGATCGAGCGTCACCCCGGCAACCTCGTTTCCTTGCGTTAAGAAATTTTCCGCGCCCTGGCGCCCCGATCGAATGGGTTCATGAAAGTCGTCGTCGTCGAATCGCCCGCAAAGGCGAAGACCATCAACAAGTACCTTGGCAGCGACTACAAGGTCGTCGCGAGCTATGGCCATGTCCGCGATCTGCCGGCCAAAGATGGCTCGGTCCTCCCGGACTCGGACTTTGCGATGTCGTGGGAGGTCGACGGCAAGTCCGAAAAGCACCTCAAGACGATCGTTCAGGCGGTGCGCGGCGCCGACGGCCTCTTCCTCGCCACCGACCCCGATCGCGAGGGCGAGGCGATTTCGTGGCATGTCAACGAGGTGCTGAAATCGCGCCGCGCGCTGAAGCATCTCGACGTGAAGCGGGTCGTCTTCAACGAAGTGACGAAGAGCGCGGTCCTCGAGGCGTTTCGCCGCCCGCGTGAGATCGACCGCGAGCTCGTCGAGGCCTATCTGACCCGCCGCGCGCTCGATTACCTCGTCGGTTTCACCTTGTCGCCGGTGCTCTGGCGCAAGCTTCCGGGAAGCCGCTCGGCCGGCCGTGTCCAGTCTGTCGCACTGCGTCTGATCTGCGAACGCGAGTCCGAGATCGAGGCCTTCAAATCGCGCGAATATTGGACGATCGAGGTCGAGTTCCAGACCGAGGCGGGCCAGACCTTCACCGCGCGGTTGACCCATCTCGATGGCAAACGGCTCGACCGGTTCGATCTCGACACCGAGGCCAAGGCGCGTGCCGCCGCCGAGGCGATCCTGCGCGCCGCGGGCTTTGCCGTCACCGAGATCGACAGCCGGCAGGTTCGCCGCAACCCGTTCCCGCCGTTCACCACCTCGACCCTGCAGCAGGAGGCGTCGCGCAAGCTCGGCCTCGGGGCGAGCCGCACGATGCAGATCGCCCAGCGCCTCTACGAGGGCTTCGACATCTCCGGCGAGACGGTCGGGCTGATCACCTATATGCGGACCGATGGCGTCGCGATCTCCGGCGAGGCGATCGCCGCCGCGCGGCGCCTGATCGGCAGCGAGTTCGGACCGCGATATGTTCCGGGCGAGCCGCGGGTCTATCGCAGCCCCGCCAAGAACGCCCAGGAGGCGCACGAGGGGATCCGACCGACCGACATCGGCCGAAAGCCCATTGATATCGCCGCCGAACTCGATCGCGATCAGCGCCGGCTTTATGAGCTGATCTGGAAGCGGACGGTCGCGAGCCAGATGGCATCGGCGCTGCTCGAGCAGGTCACGGTCGACATCGCCGATCCGACGGGGCGGCTCCGCCTCCGCGCGAATGGCTCGGTTGTGATCTTCGACGGGTTTCTGGCACTCTACCAGGAAGACCGCGACGACACTCCCGACGAGGAGGGCGAAGGAGGCCGGCTGCCGGCGATGCGCAAGGGCGAGCGGCTGGCGCGTGGTGCAGTCGAGCCGCGGCAGCATTTCACGCAGCCGCCGCCGCGCTACACCGAGGCAAGCCTCGTCAAAAAGCTCGAAGAGCTCGGCATCGGCCGCCCTTCGACCTACGCGTCGATCCTGCAGGTCTTGCAGGACCGCACCTACGTCCGGCTAGAGAAGCGACGCTTCGTGCCGGAGGATCGCGGGCGGCTCGTCACCGCCTTTCTGACGAGCTTCTTCGAGCGTTACGTCGAATATGGTTTTACCGCCGACCTCGAGAACCAGCTCGACGAGGTGTCCGGCGGCCGCACGGATTGGAAGGAGGTGCTGCGGAATTTCTGGCGGGATTTTTCGGCCGCGGTCGACGGCACCAAGCACCTGACCATCAGCCAGGTGTTGGCCGCTCTCGATGCCGAGCTAGGGCGGCATTTTTTCCCCGATGACGGCTCGGGGCGCGACCCGCGCCTGTGTCCGGGCTGCGGTGCCGGCAGGCTCAGCGTCAAGCTCGGCAAATTCGGCGCGTTCATCGGCTGTTCCGACTACCCGAATTGCCGCTACACCCGGCCTCTCGCCCTCGAGGGAGAGGCCGAGGAGAATGCTGCCGCGGACATCCCGCTTGGCGCCGATCCGGTGAGCGGATTGCCGATCACCCTCAAGAAGGGCCCCTACGGCCACTACGTCCAGCTTGGTCCCGACGGGGAAGACAAGCCGAAGCGGATGGCCTTGCCGAGATCGATGAAGCCGGCTGACATCGATCTCGACACCGCCCGACGGCTGCTCGCCTTGCCGCGCGAGCTGGGGCGGCATCCCGAGACCGGCGAGATCATCCTTGCCGGCATCGGCCGTTTTGGCGCCTACATCAAGCGCGGACCGACCTTCAAGTCTCTTGCCGCCGATGACGATGTGCTGACCATCGGTTTGAACCGCGCGGTCGTCCTGCTCGCCGAACCGGCTGCAGAGCGACGGCGCGGGCCGCAGCTCCTGCGCGAGCTCGGCGCGCATCCCGAAGGTGGCATCGTGGCCCTCTATAAAGGGCGTTACGGCCCTTATCTCAGCCATGACGGGGTTATCGCGTCGCTACCGAGAACCGCCGATCCCGAGACTTTTTCGTTGGAACAGGCTGTGCCGCTGCTCGCCGCTCAGCGCGCGAAGGGCAAGGGCCGGCAACGCAAGTCAGTAAAGGCGAGAAAGGCTAGTCCACAAAGGGGCGCGAAGGCGGCCGGCACGCGCGAGCGCGGCGCGGTCGGAGCCGCAAAAAAAGCAGCCGTGCGAAAGTCTCGATCTCGATCGAGCGCGCCGGGGTAGATGGCGAAGAAAGGGCGGAACAGCTCGGTCGGGCGGAGCCAAAGCAAATTTCCTTCGATCAGGCGCTCCGGGATCCGCAAAGGGAGCGGACGCCGTATCTCAGCACCCCAACTGCCAGAGCTTGTCGTCGTCGAGCGCTTCGGCACCGATGAGGACGGGGTGCCCCTCGCGCGCCCGGTAGCCTGGCCGGGACCGGGTCCGGCACCCACATTGCGTCTGGTCGAGGCCGGGCACACCGAGCCGTTGCCGATGGGTGCACGCGCTTCAGCGCGGCTCGTCGCGCGCGAGACCGGTGAAACCGAGGCTCGAATCATCCGGACGCTGAGCCCGGCGCGTGCCCGGATCGTTGGCGTCTATCGCCGCGGCTTCCGGGAAGGCGCAGTGACACCAGCGGACCGGCGCAACCGGGCGGAGTACCGGGTCGGGGAACGTGATGCCAATGGCGCCGAAGATGACGAATTGGTCATCGCCGAGCAGCTCTCGACCGGGAGGATCGGCTCCCCGCGAGTCCGGATCATCGAACGGCTGGGACAGTCCTCGGACGCCGGGGCGATTAGCCTGCTTGCGATCGCGAGCTATGATATCCCGACTGAGTTTCCGATTGCGGCAATCGCCGAAGCTGAGGCGGCGCGGCCGGCCCCGTTGGCCGGCCGGACCGATCTCCGCGACATCCCGCTGGTCACGATCGACGGCGCCGACGCCCGTGACTTCGACGACGCGGTCTGGGCCGAGCCCGATGCTGACCCCGAGAACCGCGGGGGCTGGCATCTCGTCGTGGCGATCGCCGATGTCTGCTGGTACGTGCGCCCCGGAATCGCACTCGACCAGGAAGCCAGGCGGCGCGGCAACTCCGTTTATTTTCCGGACCGCGTCGTGCCAATGCTCCCGGAAGCACTGTCGAACGAGCTGTGTTCGTTAAAGCCGGGGGTCGATCGCGCCTGCCTGGCTGTCCATTTGTGGATCGACGCGGCCGGCCGAAAACGGGGACACCGCTTCGAGCGGGGTATGATGCGCTCGGCCACTCGGCTCACCTATGAGGAGATCCAGGCTGCACACGAAGCTCAAAGTGCGCGCGCATTGCTGATACCGCAGGAAGCACTGACAGCGCTCTATGGCGGCTTTGCGGCCCTTGGTAGGGCCCGCGCCGCTCGGGGTGCGCTCGAACTCGATATCAGCGAGGATCGCGTCGTACTCGACGCCGAAGGACACCCCGTGGGGATAAGCCGCGCGGCCCGCCTGGACAGCCATCGGCTGATCGAAGAGTTCATGATTCTGGCTAACGTCGCCGCCGCAGAAGAACTCGAGGCGCGGCGGCAACTCTGCATGTATCGCGTCCACGACGGGCCCGACCCACAAAAACTCGAGGAGTTGCGGGTGCTCCTGGACGAGATCGGCATCCCTGGTCTCAACCTGGCGAAAGGGCAGACGCCAAAGCCGGAGCTCTTCAACAGGGTCTTGCAACGTGCCGCGTCAACGCGGGCGGCCGCCCTCGTCAACGAGCTGGTCCTCCGTTGCCAGGCACAGGCGGCCTATAGCCCAAACAACATCGGGCATTTCGGCCTGGCTCTTCGGCGGTATGCCCACTTCACTTCGCCGATCCGTCGCTATGCAGACCTGCTCGTGCATCGGGCGCTTATCGCCGGCAGACGCGCTCAGGGTCGCGACGCGCTGCCGTTCAACACGGACCGTGACGAGCTGGCGGCCGTAGCCGAACATATCTCGATAACTGAGCGCCGCGCGGTCGCCGCCGAACGGGCCGCGCTCGAGCGCTACCGTGCGACGCTTCTCGCCGGGTCGATCGGCAGAGTGTTCAGCGGCCGCGTCAGCGGGGTCGCCGAGTTTGGGCTCTTCGTCACCGCGGCGGAGAACGGGGCCGACGGGCTCGTCCCGATAGCGACCCTGCCCGGCGACTATTATGATCGTGACGAGAGGGCGCACAGGTTGACCGGGCGGCGATCCGGTCGGATCTTTCAGATCGGGGACGAAGTGTCGGTCCGGCTCGTCGAAGTGGACGCGATCGGCGGCCGCATCGTCTTTCGGATCGAAGACGACGGAGAAACGGCGCGCGTCGTCGGAGGTTCAGAACCCGTTGCTCGCCGCCGATTTGGACGGCGCCGTTGATTGCTGCGCGCAGGCCATCTACTGTGTGGGTTAGAGCCGACGAAAGTTCCGCGGAACTTTTGGATCGCTGGGCTCGTCGCGGCGGGGGAGTCCGCGGGGTTTCCTCTTCTGGAGTTGACGCTGTTGTCGTTTCGTCCGGCCGCTGTGCTCGCGTGGGCGAGCAGTTTGGCCTTGGTTGGTGTGCTCACCGCCTGCGTCGAGCAACAGGCGCTGCCCAGCGATCCGACAGGGCGATTGTTCGCACGCGGTCTCGACGAGATCACCGACCTCTACATTAGGCCGGTGTCGAGTCGAAAGCTCATTCTCGCCGGCGCCGCACGCCTCACCCGGCTCGACGAGAAGTTCTCGATCACGGAGCCCGCCGGCCGCGAAAGCAAGACGCAGATCACGCTCAGCTACGGCGGCCGGGAGGTGGCCGTCTACCCAACGCCGGCCGATGACGAACCTCATGCTTGGGGCGCTTTGATGGGCCAGCTGGTCGCCGATGCCAAGTCGGTCTCGCCGGCCGCAGCCGCGCTTTCGGAAGACCAGATCGACAAGGCCTTATTCGACGGGGTCACCGGCGCGCTCGACCGTTTCTCGCGTTATGCCTCGCCCGAAACCGCGCGCGATCAACGCGCCGTTCGGGACGGATTTGGCGGGATCGGCATAACCCTCGAAGTGTCCGGCGAGGAGTTCCGGATCACCCAAGTGACCCCGGGCGAGCCCGCCGAACGCGCCGGCATCCGGCCCGAAGACAGGCTCGTGGCCATCGACGGGGTCGCAACGTCCGGACGCTCGCAAAGCGATGTGATCCACGCGCTTCGCGGTCCGATCCTCAGCCAGGTCGAGGTGATCATTTATCGTCCCAGTCAAGGCCAGAGGCACAGTTTTCACCTTCAGCGCGCGCTGGTTATCCTCCCCACCGTGACAATGTCACAAGACAGTGGGGTGGCTGTTTTTCAAGTGGCGAGCTTCAATCAGAACACGACGCAGCAGATCGTGGAGGATCTCGGCCAACTGGAGCACGAGATGGGTTCGCGGCTGCGCGGCATCATTCTCGATCTGCGAGGCAACCCCGGCGGGCTGCTCGATCAGGCCGTCAGCCTATCGGATGTCTTTATTTCCAAGGGACCGATCGTCTCGACCGTAGGCCGCCACCCCGCGAGCCACCAGTTTTTTGAGGCATCCGGCGACAGCATGGCGCCGGAAATACCTATCGTGGTGCTGATCAATGGCGCTTCGGCGTCATCTTCTGAGATCGTCGCCGCGGCTCTCCAAGACGTCGGGCGCGCGGTTGTCGTTGGCAGCTCCTCCTATGGAAAGGGTACCGTCCAAACCGTTCTACGCCTGCCCAACGACGCTGAACTAACGCTGACGTGGGCCCAGCTGGTCACTCCATCCGGATACTTTTTGCACGAACACGGTGTTGTTCCGACCCTGTGCACGAGTGATCTCGGGGATGACGACAATTCCGTCCAGATTGCATTGGAGCGGGCGAACGCAGTCGTACCCTCGGCCCATCGACCACGGGCGTCCCTCGACGACGGCGCCTGGTCTCAGCTGCGCCGCTCGTGCCCAGTGCGGCAAGGTGATCATGAGATCGACGTCAAGGTGGCAAAGCGCCTTCTCGCGGATCCCGTTCTTTACAATCAGGCCGCGCATACCATCTCGGCGACCCCCATACTCGCCGCCGCACCGCTTGCAGCGGCCACCAAGCCGGCCGAGCCCGCCTTGACAGGAGCCGGTGGATCGCTATTTTCCGACCCACGAACTCCTTGAAACCTAAGAGACCCTTTTCATGGCCAAGACGAACACCGTCCTGATAAAGCTGGTCAGCAGCGCAGAGACTGGCTTCTATTACGTCACCAAAAAGAACCCGCGTACCAAGACCAGTAAGCTCGAGCTCAAAAAATACGATCCGGTCGCCCGCAAACACGTCGTATTCAAAGAAGCAAAAATAAAATAGGCGCGGCGTCTCTTCAAATTTTGGCTAATCAAGCCGGGTGATCACCCGATTGCGCCCGGCTTTCTTGGCACTGTAAAGCGCCTCATCGGCGCGCTTCAGCAGTCCGTCGCGATGGTCGCCGGTCGCGATCGCCGCGGCCACCCCGATGCTAATTGTCACAGCAAGCTTCTCGCCGGTCGCTCTTACGATAAACGGCTCCTTCGCGACCGCTACACGTAATCGCTCTGCGACCGCGGCCGCATTCGCGAGGTCCGTTTCGGGCATAACCACGACAAATTCTTCGCCGCCCACTCGCGCGGCGAGATCGACACGCCGCACGCTGTTCATCGTTCGAGCTCCCAGCTCCCGCAACACGTCATCCCCGGCGGCATGGCCGTAAGTATCGTTGATCCGCTTGAAATGGTCGATGTCGAACATTACGAGGGCTGAATTCATTCCGTCCCGGTTGACCCGTTCAATCAGTTCGTCGAGATGGGCAAGCAGATAGCGGCGATTGTAAAGACCCGTCAATTCGTCAGTCAGTGCGAGCGAGAGGCTGCGCTGATAGTTCTGTTGCAACCGGTCCTGCAGCCTTTTGCGGCGGACCTGGATGGCCGTACGCGCGAGCAGCTCGTTCCGCTCCACCGGCCGGAAAAGCCAGTCGTTGGCACCGAGATCGAAGCCTTTGGCGGGACGGATCAGATCGGTTTCCTCGGCAATCAGCAAGATCGGAAGCTGGCGGAAGGCCTCGTTGGCGCGACACTGTGTGACAAGTCGCAATGGATCGCCATTCGGCGTCGACAAACTGGCGATGACCAGCTCTGTGTCACCGTCCAGCAGCAGCATTTGCGCTTGAGCGCAATTCGCAGCGCAAGTCACCGAATAGCTGACCGAGCGCAACGTCTCGGCCATTCTGGCCGCGGCGAACTGATCCTCCTCGATAATGAGAACCCTTGCCGTACCGGTATCCTCGTCGGGGGCGATATCGCGTCCGGCAAACCGGCCGCAGATCCCCTCCCGCAAGCGCCATTCCTCCATCATCCGCTTCAGCCGCGCAAGCGAGCGCACGCGCGCGAAAAGGGCGATGTCGTTCACCGGCTTAGTTAGGAAATCGTCGGCACCGACCTCGAGACCGCGAAGGCGATCGGCGACTTCGGACAAAGCCGTGACCATGACCACCGGGACGTCGGCGGTTCGCGGATTGGCCTTCAACTGACGACACACCTCGAAGCCGTCCATGCGCGGCATCATTACGTCGAGAAGGATGACATCAGGCAGTTCCGCATCGGCAATTTCCAGGGCGGAACGCCCATTATAGGCCGACAGAACGTCGAAATATTCGCTCTCGAGCTTGGCCTCGAGCAGCTTTACGTTTGCTTCGACATCATCGACAACCAGAACTCGGGCAGACATTAGCTATTCGCACGCGCCGGGATAGAGAAGGCGCTCGCCTTTAGGAAAGAAACTGTTCGATGGTTCGCAGAAAGCCTGCTACCGAGATCGGCTTCGCGATATAAGCCTCGCAGCCGCCGTCACGAATCTTCTCCTCGTCCCCTTTCATCGCAAACGCAGTCACCGCGATGATCGGGATCTTGCGCAAATCGTCGTCCTCCTTGATCCACTGGGTTACTTGCAGACCAGACACCTCGGGAAGCTGAATATCCATCAGGATCAGATCGGGATGGTGCTGGCGAGCGAGCGCGAGCGCCTCGACCCCGTCCTTGGTCTGCAATGTACCATAGCCGTGAGCCACGAGGAGATCGTTGAAGAGCTTCATATTGAGATCGTTGTCTTCTACGATCAAGACCTTCTTCCGCATCGGCGGATTGGCTTTCTCGTTCGATTTCGGCAGTTCAAGCGTCATCCTTCGCCGACCTCGAGAAACGTGCTGAAATGGCGGCGGAGGGGACGATCGCAATCCCAGTGACCGTCTTTCCGCAGCAGCTACGCTGGTGGGTTGTAGAGGATCGAGCTTAACAATCCGTAACCTCCGTCCGGCCTTGGCCCAAGGAGGGTATAGAACCGATGCCACTCCGGTTCCGCATCGGCATCGATCTCGGCGGCACCAAGATCGAGGGCGCCGCCGTCGACGGTTCGGGGGTGGTTTGCGGCCGCCGCCGTGTCGCTACGCCCAAGGGAGATTATCGGGCGACGATAGCGGCTATCACGGTTCTCGTC
>DATEQL010000637.1:0-2799 GCA_035272665.1 Allostellaceae bacterium | reverse complement strand
ATGGCGGTGGGCGCTGCCGCGCAAGCGAAAAAGATCTTGCGCCGGTGTCGAAGCTGCGTGCCTGCAATCGGAATACGGCGGCGTGCGGCGCGTCTTATGTGAGAGAGGTCGCGGCGGGACGGCTGGTTGACGCCCTGCCGGTTATGAACGAGCGCGGCAGTCCCATGCGGAGTCTCAGATGAGCCAGCGGGTCAGGGAAGGTTTCGCGGGGCGTTGGCTTTCGGCGAGGTCGCCGAGCAAAATTCTTTCCCAAGTGTGAAGCGCATCACACTGCCTGCCGCGAATTCCCCCGATAATTAAGATGTTTTGTGGTTCAAGCAACCCCGAGGAGACCAGGTCGATGTGGCTCCGGCATTCGCGCGCGGCGCTTCATGTGCGCGCCAGGAATCCCTCCGTAGCGGTACCCAGCGGTGGGCTTTAGCCAATGGTCTTTGCGGCGAGTACAGAGGCCAGCCTGCGTTCTACGCATTCCATGGCCAAATCGGGCACTCCCTAACCGCATGGGCCCAATAGGTTATTGGCCTTCAGGCGCATTCTGACGGTAACCGCAAAGGGCGGCTTTCGCTTCCCAGGAAGCGGCCGCTCACTCTCTCCGGGGATATTAACCATGAATTTTCTGAGACGCGACCGCCCTTTGGTGATTGCTCGTATGTCTGCTTCGATCGCGTGGGAACCCGTGCCGATATGCAAGTTCTTGCCGAGAACAACAGCTGCGTGTGCTTCCCCGATGCCGCCGTTGTTCAGAACAAATCGGGACTCCGGTGGAGTGTTGCCCCCGACGGGGGCCGCACATCCCCGCAGCGGTATGGGCGACCGCGACCGAGGTGGGTCGGACGAAGAATCCCTACTCAATCACGCTGGAGAACACCTCAGCAACACTCGATATTGCGTCCCCCGAGCCGCAAAGCTACCACAGGCGTCGGCCGGCTTTACTTACCCGGCTTACGTGACTGGAATGTTCACTACTCTCCGATAACGAGTTGTTAACCGCTTCTCGTAATCCTGGTTAACGAAGGCCCCGCCGGTACCTGCTACCGGCCGAAACCGGAGGTTCTTATGCGCGTGCTTCTTGTCGAGGATGATGCAACAACCGCCGCCGGCATCAAGATGATGCTGGGGAAAGAAAGCTTCATTTGCGATACGACCGATCTTGGCGAGGACGGCCTCGAGATCGGCAAGCTCTATGACTACGACATCATTCTCCTCGATCTGATGCTTCCGGACATCGACGGGTACGAAGTGCTGCGCCGCTTGCGCGCGGCGCGCGTGCGCACGCCGATTTTGATCCTCTCGGGCCTCGCCGAGCTCGATCACAAGCTCAAGGGTCTTGGTTTCGGCGCGGACGACTTCCTGACCAAACCTTTCGATCGTCGGGAACTTGTCGCGCGCATCCAGGCGATTGTGCGGCGCTCCAAGGGTCACCCTGAGTCGACCATCCGGACCGGGAAGCTTCTCGTCAACCTGGACAGCCGGATCGTCTCGGTCGACGACCAGCCGGTGCACCTTACCGGCAAGGAGTACGGAATCCTCGAACTGCTCAGCCTGCGCAAGGGAACAACCCTAACCAAGGAAATGTTCCTGAACCACCTTTATGGCGGGATGGACGAGCCCGAACTGAAGATCATTGACGTTTTCGTCTGCAAGCTGCGCAAAAAGCTCGCGCAGGCGACCGGCGGGAAACACTACATTGAGACCGTGTGGGGACGTGGTTACGTCTTGCGCGACCCGGTCGAAGCGACCCCCACACTGATACCCGGAGCCAGTCCAGCCAACCCCGGTGCGCGCGCCGGTTCGGCGGCGGCTTAGCCGGCGAGGGCGATCGCGCTGAGCCGAACCCGGCGGGGCCCCTCCGTGCGGACGAGCCGGCTCCCCAGCGCCTCGGCGAGAAGGCCGGTGAAATAGGCTTGGACCGTTCGCGAGGTGAGTGCAGCGATCGGTGTCGCGAGTGACAACGCGGCGCTGGTCTCGGGCGACAGGTCCGCGAATTCACCGATCGCTTCGAGATTGAGGCCGGCGGACCCGGCGGTCAAGACCAGGTTGCCGCCACGGGACAGCGCTTCGGCCCCGGTCAACAGGAGGTTGCACGCCAGTTTTTGCCGGTCGAGCGGCAGAACCCGAACGCTCTCACCATAATCACATGCGATCCGTGTCCCCTCGAAAACGCGGGTCGCGAGTTCGTTTGGCGCCGAGCCGACCATCGGTCCGCCATGCCCAAAACCGTAGGCGAAGCGGTAGAATTGCAGCCGGTTGGTGGCCCGCCGCGAGCTGTCGCCGAGGAGCGCAATAGCGTCTTGCACGAAATCCGGGTCTTCCCCGGCTTTCCCGGGGACAGGCTCGTCGACGAGGAGCTCAACCCCGTTGTTGATCGCCGCGATCGGCCCGCTCAACTCGTGGCATAGACGAGCCGTCAACAGCTCCAGCACGCGTACATCGAAGGTGCCGGTAACCCCAGTAGGCCGCAGCCGAAGCGTCAAGGACGCCGGGTTGGCTACCCCCGCGAGAGTGGATCTCACCGAAAAGCGGTCGATATCCTGCGGGCTCATTTGTGAACCACCGTTCGCAGCGCAAACCTGGTCGATAGCCTATTTGACGTCAGCAGCCCGTCCACCAGCAGCAACGGCGGCTCAACCGGCGACTGCTTTCAGCAGTGCCGCGGCAGCGTTGAAATCCGCCGGGCGGTTGGCGTTGAAGAAGGGGTCGACCGGCTGGTCGGCGAAGGGCACCGTTATCAGCTTATAACGAGCGGTCCACAGATCGACCTTGCGGATCCCCTCCTCGACCACCGCCTGGCGCAGCTCG
>DATEQL010000636.1:0-3524 GCA_035272665.1 Allostellaceae bacterium | reverse complement strand
GCCGAACGGCAGCGCAAGGCTGAACCGCAACGACAGCCCGGTATAGAACGCAACGACGGCGCCGAAGGCAGCCATCGCCGAGACGCCGAGAACGCCGGGCTCGGCGAGCGGGTTGCGCAGCAGGCCCTGCATCACCGCGCCCGAAAGCCCGAGGGTCATGCCAACGAGAAGACCGAGCAGCGCGCGCGGAAATCGAAGCTGGAAAAGGATCAGGGCCGCTAGCGATGTCCGGCCGTGCCACAGATCGGTCACCGCGGCGGACACCGCGAGGGGCGCCCGGCCGATCAACGCCGACGCGACAAACAGGGTGGCGGCCAGCAGCGCTAGCGAGGCCAGCAATAATCCGTCGCGCGCTTTGCCGTTTATGGCTGTGCCGTCACGAGGCGCGCCCGCGCTTGCGCCAGCAGCGCGATAGCGTCGCCGATCTCGGGCCCGCCGCAGATCCACAGCGATTGCGAGACGATTACGCGGCGATCAGGGGCGATCGCGGCGGCAATCGCCGGATGGCGCAGGACGCTCTCGGCCAGCGAGGGGTAGATCGCTCGCGGCGTATTGAGGATCAGGAGATCGGGCCGGTCGGCGATCAGGGTTTCGAGCGGCAGATACATGTAATTTTCGAGGCCGAGGCGGCGCGCCAGATTGTCAACCCCCGCCACCTGCAGCGCCGCGTCGATCAGCGAGTTGGCGCCGACCGTCACGCTGTTGGCTTGATAGACCGCCGCGACCGGCCGTTCACCTTTGGCTGCCGCTTGAGGCAGAGCGGCAAGCCGCCCGTCGAGGTCGGCAATCATCGCCTCGCCGCGTTCCGATCGTCCGAGCGCCTCGGCCACGTCGCGGATTTGCCGGCGAACCATGTCGAGAGAAGAAGGCGGATCGAACTCAAGCACCTTCATGCCGAGGCGGCGAGCAATGCCGATTGCCGGACGGGTCGTATAGCGGCCGCCGAGGACCAAATCGGGCTCGGCCGCGACAAGCTCCTCGGCGGTGCCGTAGTTGATCGGCTCCGATGCCGCCGCGCGGCATTGCGCCGAGATCGCGCAGTCGCGCGCGAGGTAGGTCACCGAGACGATCGCGCTCCGATCGGCCAGAGCCAACACAAGCTGATCGGTGCAGAGATTGAGCGAGATGACCCTTGACGCCGGAGCCGCCGCCCCAGCCGGCAGGAGCGTCACGAATGCCGAAAAGACGGCGAAAGCTTGTCTGACGAGCGGGGTCAGCACGCGTGGGCCGCACCCTCTATGTAACGCTGAAGCTCGGTGAGGCCCGCCGTCAACGCCGCCGGACCCGGTTGCAGAATCAAGGGCGATTTGATTTCGTGAACGGCGTTGTTCTGGACGGCCGGGATCTGAGCGAAGCCCGGCCTCGCCACGACCTTCTCCGGCCGGAACTTCTTGCCGCACCAGGCGCCGATGATGACGTCGGGCATGCGCGCGATGATTTCCGCCTCGGTCACGATTCGATCCTGCGCGGATTTTCCGCAGGCGCGGTCGAAGAAGATGTCCATGCCACCCGCAATCTCGATCAGCTCCGACACCCAGGCGATGCCCGAGATCATCGGCTCATTCCACTCCTCGAAATACACGCGTGGCCGATACGGCAACCGGGCGGCCCGACGGCGTGCCTCGGCGAGACCGTCAGCGATCTCGGCGGCGAGCCGGTCGGCACGGTCGGCCGCTCCAACCATGGCACCCAGCATGCGGATCATGTCGAAGATTTCGGCGATGCTGCGCTGGTTAAAGGCGTGAACCGCAATGCCCCGACGGATCAGCGCGGCGACGATATCGGCCTGGAGATCGGAAAAGCTCAGGACCAGATCGGGCTTCAGGTCGAGGATTTTCGGGATGTCGGCAGACGTAAAGGCCGAGACGCGCGGCATTGTCACGTCTAGCCTCTGGCGGCCGCACGCAATAACCCGAGATTCCGACGATGCGATCTTGTTCGCCAAGCAGATAAAGGGTTTCGACGGTCTCCTCGGTCAGGCAGACGATCCGCTCTGCTGGAAACATCCCGTCGCCCTTCCTGATCTACGCGGCGTGCGACCGACTTTTGTTGCGGTCGTCGAACAGAGCCCAGACGCCGTCCGGCCCGATGAGTTGGTCTGTCGGATGGCTGCTCGGATTGTTCATTGGCTGAAAAAGAGATCCAACCCGGCCGGTAACCGATCCATTTCCTTAGTTATTCGAGCGGGCGTGGACGGCAGCCGCATCCCGAATCTCGACCGGTGTAGGCAAATTGCATCGCTGCGCGCAAAATCGCTACGTCCTTCCTCAGGCGGGCGGGTTGATCGACCGTGAACACACCGGCTTCGTCTACGCTCGATAGCATAGCGGGCTCGCTCGCGGAGCGAGGCCTTGCCTGGAGAGGCGCGTTCCATCCCGAGCCTGATGACAAGGTGCCTGCGTTCCCCGACGGCACGCCGGCTCTGACGGTATGTCTCTTGGGTTGGACCGGCGGCGAACAGTGGCCGGCGTTTGCGCGCTCGCCGGAGGCAAACGATGGCATGCCTGACCCGCTCAACCGATGGTCGAAGCGGCTGATCGACTACATTGCCAATGACCTGGATGCCGCCGCGTTCTATCCCTTCGGCGGGCCACCTTGGTTGGACTTCCAGCGTTGGGCGTTGAAGGCGGAGACGGTCCACCGGTCACCGCTTGGCTTACTGATCCACCCGACATGGGGACTCTGGCACTCCTATCGCGGCGCACTTGGCCTTCGTGACCACTTGCAACTCGAGCCCCGCCAAATGGCGTCGAATCCTTGCGATTCCTGTCACGAGCGCCCTTGTCTTTCCGCCTGTCCGGTCACGGCCTTTACGCCACAGGGGACGTATCACTATGCCGCCTGCCGCGGGTATTTGGAGGCCGGGGAGGCCGACTGCCTGACCCAAGCCTGCGCCGCCCGCCGAGCCTGCCCGATAGCGCCCGATCATCGCTATTCAGGGGAGCAGAGCAGCTTTCACATGCGGGCCTTCATGGGCGGGAGGTTCGGCTGACGCTCGGGATGGCGCCCATGGGCTTTATCGATCCCTCGTTTGCTCGCCCTTGCGCATCAAATAAGTGTCCATGATCCAGCCGTTGGCCTTTCGGGCTTCGGCCCTGACCCGCTCGATGTCGTCGACGACTTCCTTGAGCTTTCCCGAGATCAGGATCTCGTCCGGCGTACCGATATAGGCGCCCCAAAAGATGTCGATGTCCTGATCGGCAAACCGCTTATAGGCATTCTCGGCGTCGAGCATGACGATAATGCTGTCGACATTATTCGGAAAGCCCTCGGCGATCTTACGCCCAGTCGTTATCTCAATCGCTTCACCGATGCGGTTGAGCGTCGTCCTGTGCCGCGCCGCCAGCGCTTGCGCGGCGCTGATCCCCGGGATGACCTCGTAGTCGATGGCGTGCGCTCCACTTCTCGCGATGGCTTCGACGATGCGGATCGTGCTGTCGTAGAGCGACGGGTCGCCCCAGACCAGGAAGGCGCCGCATTCGCCTTCCGCCATGCCTTCGCCGATCAGGCGCTCGAACACGGCC
>DATEQL010000635.1:0-2184 GCA_035272665.1 Allostellaceae bacterium | reverse complement strand
TGCTGCTCGGAATGGCTTCGGGGTGGTATCGCCGTGAGTTCGACGCGGTCGGCGTGCCGTTCCAGGAGCGCGGCCGGATTATGGACCGCAATCTCGAAATCCTGCGCCGGCTGTGGACCGAGGACCAGGTCAACGGCGACTACCCGCCGCATCGCCTCCGAGGCTCCAATATGTCCCCCAAGCCGTCCCGCCTGCCGGTGATCCTGATCGGCGGCTATGTCGAGCGCGTCCTCAAGCGGGCGGCGCTTAACGGCGGCTGGCTGACTTATTTCTACACACCAGCGGGTTTCGCCAAATCCTGGGCCAAGGTGCGCGGCTTTGCCGAAGAGGCCGGGCGGGACGCGGACGCGTTGCTTAACGCCAACCAGCTGCCGATCTATATCGGCGCTTCACGCGAGGCGGTCGAGGCGCCGATGATGGAATGGCTCGGCCAGGAGTGGGACTATGCGGCGTGGAGCGACTCGACGAAGGAAGCGGCGATCATCGGCACGGTCGACGAATGCGTCGCGCAGCTTCGCGCCCAGCTTGCGGTCGGTGTCCAGAAGCTGATCTTCATCCCGTACCGGTATCGGATGGATCAGGTCGAGATCATCGCCCGCGAAATCATCCCGAGGCTGCGAGGCGAACGCTGATGACGGATGATCGAGAGGTTTTGCTGATCGTCGATGTCCAGAACGATTTCTGTCCCGGCGGAGCGCTTGCGGTACCCGAGGGCGACGCGATCCTCCCCGCGATCAACCGGCTGGCCCGCTCGTTTGCCCATGTGATCCTGACCCAGGACTGGCATCCTCCGGGACATGCCTCGTATGCCAGCTCGCATCCGGGCAAGCGCCCGTTCGACACGATCGAGGTCTCCTATGGCGTGCAAATCCTGTGGCCGGACCACTGCGTTCAGGGCACGCCGGGCGCGGCGTTTCACCCGAAGCTCGACGTCCGGCATGCCGAGCTGGTTCTGCGAAAGGGGTTTCGAAGCGCGCTAGACTCGTACTCGGCATTCCGCGAGAACGATCGCCGCACGGTGACGGGGCTCGCCGGCTATCTGAGGGAGCGCGGGTTTGGGCGCATCACCCTGTGCGGGCTCGCCACCGATTTCTGCGTCGCGTTTTCGGCGATCGACGGCCGCGAGGCGGGTTTCGACGTCACCGTGGTAACGAGCGCGTGTCGCGGCATCGACATCGACGGTTCGCTGACGCGGTCGATGCGTGCGATGAGTGATGCGGGGGTGATCGTCCGCGCCGAGTGAGCGAAGCTTGCCCAGTCAAGGCCGGCGCGGCAGCGAGCGGCGTTCGACCTGAAAGGTGGGAGGCTTCCTCGGCTGCAGGCGCCCGTAGAAACTGTCGGCGTCATTCTGATCCCCGCCATGCGCGCGCGCCGCCAAGGAGATCGAGGGTCGCCGCGGCGGAGGACCGGTGCGCACAGGCTTCTTTGCCGCTGCCGGGCGTTCGCTGATCCGTACGTCGAGGGTATACCCATGGACCGGAGTGCCGTTCATCGACGTGACGGCGTGCTTGGCGGCACGCTCGGTCGCGATATCGACAAAACCGTAGCGCAGCCGTTTTCCGGTGGCCGGATCGCGGGCGATGGATGCGCTCAGCACAATCCCGAAGGAGTCGAAGCTCTCGGCCAGTTCATCGTCCGTAAACTCCGGAGGCAGGTTCGCGACAAACACATTGCCTCGGGAATGATTTGCTCTCATCGGCCTTGTCCCTCACGCTTGGTCATTCGTTAGCTACGAGCTATACGACGAAAAGTCGGGTACCGAGCCCGCTGGGGAACGCCCAGTTTTGCATTGCTGCATTGCAACAGGGCAGATTTGCCTACGCCACTTGAGCTTGGCTCGCCCGGAGGCGAATGATTATGCATGCCGAAATGTGTAAGAGAAATTATCGTCGGACCCTGGCGCAATTGAGAGGAAATGATGATTCCGCGTGAGCGCTGCACTTATTCGGCGATCGTTGATCGGCCGCCACTAAAACTTCCGAACCAGGCTCGCATTGTTGTCTGGACGATCGTCAATCTGGAATTCTGGTCGATCTCGCGGCCGATGGCCCGGCAAGTGTTGCCGGCGCCGACCGGCGAGGTGCTTTTGCCGGATGTCCCGAACTGGTCCTGGCATGAATACGGCATGCGGGTCGGGGTCTGGCGCTTCTTCGACCTTTTCGCGCGCCTGGGGATCCGCCCGAC
>DATEQL010000634.1:0-4633 GCA_035272665.1 Allostellaceae bacterium | reverse complement strand
GGGGTAGGACCAGTCGGCAACCTTGCCCTTGTCGTCGGGAACATACGGGCTCCAGGCGTCCGGCACTACCGCGGTCTTGGTCTGGTAGACGATGTCGAACTGACCGTCGGGACGAATCTCACCGATCATCAACGGCTTCGAGATGAAGTGATTGGTGCCCATCGTGACCTCGAAGCCCGATGGCGACTTCATCTTCTGGCCCATCAGTGCCTGGCGAACGGCGTTGACGTCCGTCGTCCCCGCCTGCTGAACAGCGTGCGCCCACATATTAATCAGTAGATAGCCCGACTCCATCGGATCGTTGGTGACCCGTTTCGGGTCTTTGGTATAGGCATGCCATTTGTCTACGAATACCTTGTTCTCAGGCGTGTTAATCGACTGGAAATAGCTCCAGGCGGTCAGGTGGCCCACCAGCGGCTTGGTGTCGATTCCGGCCAGTTCTTCCTCGCCCATCGAGAACCCCATAACCGGAATATCGCTCGCCTTGACGCCCGCGTTGCCCAATTCCTTGTAGAACGGCACGTTGGCGTCGCCATTGATGGTTGAGATCACCGCGGTCTTCTTGCCCGAGGAGGCGAAGGCCTTGATCGCGGCGATTTCGGTCTGCCAATCGGAGAAACCGAAGGGGGTGTAGTTCTCTCGGATGTCTTCCTTCGGAATCCCCTGCGCCTCAAGGTAGGCGCGCATGATCTTGTTGCTGGTGCGCGGATAGGCGTAATCGGTGCCTTCCAGCACGAAGCGCCGCACGCCGCCGCCCTCTTCGCTCATCAGATAGGCGACCGCGGGGACCGCTTTATTCTGGGGGTTGGAGCTGCCGTAGAAAATGTTGTAGCTGCTTTCCTCGCCCTCCATTTCGAGCGCGGTGAACAGCAATCCGTTCAGCTCTTCGACAACCGGGAGAACCGACTTCCGGGACACCGCGGTCCAGCAGCCGAAGATCGCCACAACCTTGTCCCTCGAGATCAGCTCGCGCGCCTTCTCGGCGAACAGCGGCCAGTTCGAAGCCGGATCGACCACCACCGCCTCGACCTTCCTTCCGAGCAGGCCGCCATGCTTGTTAATCTCGTCGATCTGCATCACGTAGAGATCCTTCAGGATGGTCTCGCTGATCGCCATCGTGCCCGACAGCGAATGCAGGATGCCGACCTTGATCGTGTCCTCCGCCCGTGCCGTGCCGGTCGCGGCCGACAGCAGGAGCAGGGCGGCGGCCGCCCCGTATAGCGGCGAACCGTGCTTGGGTCTCATGGCTCTCTCCTCGATCCGTGTTGCGATGCGGTAAATGTCGCATGCCGGGTCGGCTACATCGGAGAGCCATCGCCCGAAAACCAGATAGCGCCAGACGGGCCATGCAGTCGCGCCGCGGCTGCGCCGGAATTGCGCGAGAAATGGGCGAAGAAACACAGGCTTGTGCGGTTCCCGCTCACGCAGCAGGCAGCCCGCGGCCGCTCGCCTGGTACCGGGTGCCAGTTGCTTCGTGCGGAATGGGCCCAGTTTGAGGGTGACGGGACAACTGGCCCCCTCGATTCACCTTTGCCGCACCGCAGCATATGCGTATCGTTTCTGTCGGCGGCAGTTCCGCCCCGCCGCAGGAAGCACCAGAAATCGGATGCAGATCCCGCTACTGCTCGACCGGTCTCGATCCGAGACGCTGACGACGCAGCTCGTCGACCAGCTGCGCGAGGCGATCCGCCGCGGCCGGATCCCGTCCGGCGCCCGGCTGCCGTCGTCCCGGGCGCTGGCAGACGAACTGGCAATCGCCCGGAACACGGCGACGCGGGCCTACGAGACGCTGGTGATCGAGGGTTATGCCGAGACGCGTCCCGCTTCCGGCATTTTCGCGGCGGCGGCCCTGCCGGCGCTACCGGCCGCGGCTGCGAGGGTCCCGCCGCCGGCGCCTAATGCGACGCGCGCACCGCTCCCGCTTCCGGCGGTAGCGGCACCGGCCGGCATCGCCGCGCCGCGCGGCAGCATTTCGTTCGATTTCTCGCCGTCGGCCCCGTCGGCTTCGCTGTTTCCGCTGAAGATCTGGCGCCGCCTGCTACAGGGCGCGCTGTCGCGGGGCGGCGCCAGCGGCCTGTCTCAGGTCGGCGACCCGGGCGGGCTCGCGGCGTTGCGCGCCGCCCTCTCGCAACATCTCGCCGCGGCCCGCGGCATCGTCGCCGACCCGGTCCAGATCCTGGTGCTGAGCGGCATTCGCGAAGGCATCGCGCTGGCCAGCAGGCTGCTCCTCGCTCCCGGGCGCAGCGTCGCTATCGAGAACCCGGCCTATCGCGGCGCCGTCGGCGCCTTCGCCATGGCCGGCGCCGAGACCCTCCCGGTGCCGGTCGACGAGGACGGCATGCGCAGCGACGCCCTCCCCGAGCGCGCCGCGACACTCCTTTACGTGACGCCGTCGCACCAGTACCCGACCGGACACATCCTGTCGCTGGCGCGGCGGCAGGCGATCGCCGGCTGGGCGCGGCGGTGGGGCTGCTACATCCTCGAAGACGATTACGACGGCGACTTCTGCTTTGAAGGGCCACCGCTGCCGGCCATCGCCGCGCTCGCGCCGGAATGCACGATCCATCTCGGCAGTTTCACGAAGTCGCTCGGCGCCGGGCTGCGGCTCGGCTACATGGTCGCGCCGCCGCCGCTTGCCGATGCCATGCGGGCGGCCAAGCTCCTGCTCACCGGCAGCCCGCCCTGGCTCGAACAGGCGGTGCTCGCCGAGATGATCCGCAGCGGCAGCTACGCCGCCCACCTCGCCCGTGCCCGCGCCTTTTACCGCGACAGCCGCGACGTTCTGCTCGCCTCGCTGCGCCGCCATTTCGGCGACGTGACCGTGAGCGGCGAGGGTGCCGGCGAGCACCTGCTGTGGCATCTGCCGGCCGGCGTGCCCGATGCGGCGACGCTCGAAATGCTGGCCCGCCGCGTGCGCGTCGGCGTCTATTCGCTCGACGCCGCAGGCGCCGTGGAGAACCCGCCGTCGCTGCTGACCCGGCGCGGCCTCGTGCTCGGCTATGCTGCGCTGAGCCCGCGCCAGATCGAGCAGGGGATTGCCCGGCTCTCGGACGCGGTCGACGATGCGCTCGATCGCCGACACGATTTCGTCGACGAATTGATGACGCCGCCGCCTCCACGGCCCTTGCCGACGGCCTATCCGGCTCCTCGCTTTCGTCACCGGCCGGCTCTACGGAAGACGCCGCCGCCTCGGGCATTCTCGCGGCACAGCGCGTTACGGAAGGGCGGTGCCACGATGCCGGTGCTACGGGGAGTCTACCGCTATCCGATCAAGGGCCTCAGCCCGCAGCCGGTGCCGGGCATCGAACTCGAAGCGGGCAAGCCGTTTCCGCACGACCGGATTTTCGCCTTCGCTCGCCCGGGCAGCCCGATCGACCCGGAGGCGCCGACCTGGGCCAAGAAGGGCCTCTTCGTTATGCTGATGCTCCACGAGGCGCTGGCGCGGGTGCGCACCCATCTCGACACCGAGACCCTCGCCTTCACCGCCCATGAGGGCAACCGGCAGCTGCTTGCCGCCAATCTCAACGACCCGCGGCAGGTGGCCGAGGTCGAGGCGTTCTTCCACCGCCTGGTGCCCAAACTGTGGGCCGCACCGCGGCTGGTGCGCGCGCGGGACGGCCATTTCATGGACAAGCCCGACAATGTGCTGTCGCTGATCAACCTCGCTACGCTGCGCAGCCTCGAGGAGCGCTGGGGCTATGTGATCGACCCGCTGCGATTCCGAGCGAACTTCTACATCGACGGCGCCCGGCCATGGCAGGAATTCGATTGGATCGGCGCCGAGATCAGCATCGGCGATGCCGCCTTCCGAGTCGACCGCCGCAACGGCCGTTGTGGTGCCACCAATGTCAATCCGGCAACCGGTGAGCGCGATCTCGACCTGCCCGGATCGTTGCGCGCCTCATTCGGCCACAAGGACCTCGGGGTCTATCTGGTTGTCCGCGACGGCGGCAAGGTGGTGATCGGCGATCCAGTGGCTGTTCCCCAGGCTGTCTCGGTGTCGTCAGCAGACCCGCCGCCCCTACCCACGATTGCCGACTCCGGCCAGCGTCGCTTCATGTGCCGGGGCTGCTATTTCATCTATGAGGAGGCGACCGGTGTGGCGCAGGCCGGGATCGAGCCCGCCACGTCGTTTGCCGCCCTTCCGGAAGAATGGCGTTGCCCAGACTGCGGTACCGAGAAGAGCGCGTTTCGCCCTTATGTGGGGCTGACTTCCGGAATCTGACGAGACCGCGGAGCAGGGAGGACAGCTCGCCAATTTTCCGGCCAGTACCAGAAGGCCCCGGACGCCAGGTCACGGCGGCGTGGTTCAGGAGCTACGATACGTCTTGAAGGAGCCTCACCCGATCGCTGCATCAATGGCAGGCCAGGGGAGTTTGGACCGTTAATGGCGGCTGCAGGTGGCGCCGCCGAGGACGCAGAACTTGGCGCAATGCGAATGGTTGAGCTGCACGCTGTCGCGCGCTGCCTTGAGGGTCGGGCCGAGGTCGAATTGCTGGTCGTAAGGCAACAACGTGCAGGCGACGACGGTCGGGTGGGCCGCACCCTTGTGCTTCACGACCATGCGTGCGGTCGCGCACATGACGTCTGCCGGCGATTTGCCAAGAATGCCCCAGCACGCCTCGGTGATCTC
>DATEQL010000633.1:0-2806 GCA_035272665.1 Allostellaceae bacterium | reverse complement strand
TCCTCCATCTTGGGGTCGACGGGCCAGCCGAACCACGAATCCGCACCGCTCGCGCGGATGGCGATGTCGGGGCCGGGCGAGATGTTCCCCATGCCGCCGAGGTAAGTATAGAAGATGTTCCACCCGCCCTTGTCGATCGGCTCACGGCTGGCACGCCGCGAAACGACGCTGCCCCATTCCATAGTCTGCAAATCGATGTTTATGCCAATCCGCTGCAGCACATCGGTGGCGACCTGCGCCTCGGCATAGATCGTCGGTATCGTGGAGGCGGCGAGGACGACGACCCGTTCGCCCTTGTATCCCGCGGCAGCCAGATCCTTCTTTATCTTGTCGAGGTCCTTGGGTCCTCGTGTGACATCAACCCCGACGTCGCTCGCCATCGAAGTGCCGGGCACGAATAGGCCGACATCGGTCTTGATCAGGCTCGGCTCGGCACCTGCGACCGCGGTCATGATCTCCCTCTGGTCCATCGCCGACAACACGACACGGCGAATCGCGAAATTGTCGAATGGCGCGAACAGCTGGTTGAACCGCAGACAACCGATCTCGCCGGTGCGGTCCTTGACCGTGATCACCAGATCCTTGTTGCGTTTGAGCTGCGGGACGAGATCGATCGTCGGGTTTTCCCACCAATCGACCTCGCCCTGCGCGAGCGCCGCCGAGGCGGTTGAGGGATCCTGCACGAAGTTCCATACCACGCGATCGACAATGACGATTTTGGGACCGGCGGTGAAGCTCGGCTTGCCGCTCGCACGGGGCAGGTAGTCCACGTTCTTCTCAAAGACCACGCGTTGACCCGGGACGCGCTCCGATGCGACGAACTTGAACGGTCCCGAGCCGACCGCTTCCTTGACCTGCTCGAAGGCAGTAGTCTCGGCGAGGCGCTCGGGCATGATCGAGCAGTAGGGTTCGGCCAGTGCAGCGGGCAGGAGCGCGAACGGTTTTTTCAGTCGAAAGCGGATTATCTTATCCGTGAACGCTGAAAGCTCGTCGGTGCGGGCCATCAGCGCCCCGCCCATCGGATAGCGTTTGGCCCAGCGCTTGATCGTCGCGACGCAGTCGCGCGCCAGGACCGGGGTGCCGTCGTGAAATTTGAGCCCGTCGCGCAGGGTCAGGTCCCACTGCTTTCCGTCGTCATCGACACTGTGGCGTTCGACCATCTGCGGCTGGGCATTGAACTCCGCGTCGTAGCCGTAGAGCGTGTCGAGCACGGCCAGCGCGTAGTTGCGGGTAATATCGGCGGTGGTCCACACCGGATCGAGCGAGGCCAGATCGGCGTGCGGCACAAACGTGATCGTTTTCGCGGCATCCGCCCGCAATACGCTCGGGGCAGCCAAGGCGGCTGTGCCGGCGAGGGCAGATTTGAGAAACGTGCGTCGCTCCATCAGGGTGTTCCTACGAGGTTTTCCTAGTGCTCAGACGCATTCAGATGGTTCAGTCTCACGTATTCGTCATGCCCGGCCTCGTGTCGGGCATCCACGGAAGCCGGCAGCATCTGTGCCGCGGCTCGTGGATGGCCGGATCAAGTCCGGCCATGACGAGAGGGTGAATCCTGCGCTTGCGTCTGAGCATCAGGCTATTTTATTCCGCCGCGCTGGACAGCAGCACCTCCTCGGCGGAATTGTCGGTGATCGCGGCGGTGTGGAAATAGCGGATCTCGGGGTCCATGCCATAGCGCTCGCGGATGCCCTTGAGCCAGGGGCCGGAGTAGAACGCCTCGGCATCGGCGCGGGTCCGCCACAAATAAACGCCGCCCGCCCAGCCGTCATCGGCATAGATGAACTGCTTGCGGATCAGTCCCGGCACATCGCGGAAGCCGGGCGCGATCTTGCGGAAATGCTCAGCGCAGGCGACTTGGTCGATGCCCGGTGGGAGCCGATACTGAACGATCGCGGTAATCATGGTCATCCTCCCTCGGGTCAATTCAGCTGGCGAGCGGGTGCGGCCGCGGGTTCGAGCCGTCGGTGAACCGCGACAGGCGGAACGGTGTGGGATCGACGAGGGTCGGATCACCGGTGACCATGTCGGCCGTCAGTCTGCCCGCGCCCGGGCCGATCCCGAAGCCGTGGCCCGAAAAGCCGGTGGCGATGAAGAAGCCGGGCAGGCTCTCGACCGGCGAGATCACCGGCACGGCATCGGGCATGACATCGATCATGCCGCCCCAGCTTTCGGCCACAACCATGTTGCGGAACAGCGGGAAAGCCTGGGCAACGGCGGCCTGAGCGCGATCCACGACAAATGGGTCCGGCTCCGGATCGAGCACGCGCACGGCCTCGAACGGCGAGGCGGCATCCAAGGCCCAACGCCGTGGCGTGCGCCACTCATCGACCCAGCGGCGGCCAACGCGGAAACGCAACCTCTTCCAGTGGAGCCGTGCGGCCGGCAGATAGTCGAAGAGCAGCCGAAAATTGTCGGGAACGAGATCGATCGTACGCACGCCGAGGGTCGCCACGGTGTAGCCGCCGTCCATCCGCTTGCGAAAGCCGAAGAGCCCGCCCGAAGCCGAGATTTCCGGGCCGCCCTCGATCGGCTCGGTGCGCATCACCGTACCCAGCACTTTGAGCTGCGGCAGCTCGATGCCGAGATTGCCGCAGAAGAGCCGCGACCAGGCGCCGCCGGCGAGAACGACGGACCCGCAGGCAATCCGGCCCCGTTCGGTGATCACGGCCGCGACCCGGCCAGCGGCTGTTTCGATGCCACGCACGGCGCATTGGGTCACGATAGCAGCACCGCGCCGTCGCGCTGCCTCCGCGATCGCCGGCGCGGCCATTTGCGGCTCCGCCTTGCCGTCGCTGGCGGTGTAGAG
>DATEQL010000632.1:0-5828 GCA_035272665.1 Allostellaceae bacterium | reverse complement strand
CTCGACAACCATGACGATTTCGGCGGTCACGCCAAGCGGAACGAGTTCGAGCTCGGGGGCAAAATCCAGCTCATCAATGGAGGGACCTTGGAGATCGACAGCCCGCGCCCCTATAACGCGGTAGCGGCCGGGCTGCTGGCGGCACTCGGCGTCGACCCAGTGACGCTCGCGGCGCGCCATGCCGATCGGGGGTTCTATCCGTCGTTGGGCCTCGGCCCCGGAGTCTTTTTCGACAAGGAGACCTTCGGCGAGGATCGCCTGGTCAAGGGGGAGATCGCATCGCCCGGATTCATCGAGCAGGCGCCGTTCAGCGAGTCTGCCCGGCACGACATTTTGCGGCTCGAAACCGGCCCAATCGACTATCTGCCGGGCCTTTCCCCGGCCGAGAAGAAGGCGCGGTTATCCCGGATCAGTTATCGCGACTATCTGCTCGACCTGGTCAAGGTCGATCCGTCGGTTATCCCGCTCTACCAGAGCCGCACACACGACGAATGGGGTGTGGGAATCGATGCGGTATCGGCGCTCGACGTTTGGGCTTTCGGCTTTCCGGGGTTTCTGGGCTTGGGGCTCGATCCCGGCTCTGCACCGCATATGGGGTATACGCCGGCCGGCTACGCCGATGGCGGCTCCTACAAATTCCACTTCCCTGACGGCAATGCCAGCATCGCGCGGCTGCTGGTGCGCAGCCTGATCCCACAGGCAGTCCCAGGCAGAACGGCTGAAGACGTAGTCACGGCGCGCATAGACTACGGCAGGCTCGATCGGCCGGATAACACCATCCGCATCCGGCTCGGCAGCATCGTAGTCTCCGTCAAGAGCAATCGAGATGCAGCCTCGACGGACGCCGTCGAGGTCGTCTATTCGAAGATGGAGCAGCTTTACGCCGCCCGAGCCAAGCACTGCGTGCTCGCCTGTTGGAACATGATGATCCCGTATCTCTGTCCGCAATTGCCGGAGAGGCAGAAGGAGGCGCTCCACTATCTGGTCAAGGTTCCGCTCGTCTACACGAATGTGGCGCTCACAAACTGGCGGGCGTTTCACGCCTTGGGAGTTTCTGCGATCCATTGTCCGGGCAGTTACCATTCGAGCGCCCGGCTCAACCCGGTCACCGACATCGGCTCCTATCGGGCTCCCCGCTCGCCGGATGAGCCTATCTTGGTCCGGATGGTGCGAACGCCGTGCCGCCCCGGGCTGCCGGAACGCGACCAGCACCGGACCGGGCGCGCCGAGCTGCTCGCGACTGGGTTCGTGACCTTCGAAGAAAAGATCCGCGACCAGCTCGGCCGCATGCTGGGTCCGGCCGGCTTCGACCCGGCGCGCGACATTACCGCGATCACGGTCAATCGCTGGCCGCACGGCTACGCCTACGAATACAATCCACTGTTCGATCCAGATTGGCGAAACGGGGAGGCGCCGCACGAGGTCGGCCGCACCCGTTTCGGCCCGATCGCGATCGCCAATTCCGATGCCGCTGCCGCAGCCTATACGGACGCTGCGATCGACCAGGCCCACCGAGCCGTGGAGGAGCTGCTTACCGGCTAGCTCAAGCGGCCAGCATCTGCCCCAAATTGGAGCGCGCCGGCGGCAGGCCGGGAAAGATCTGCGCGAGCTGGCGGTCGCCGAGTCCGAGGTGGCGCTCGAGGATTGCGGCGAGCACGGTGCGGTAGTCGGTGGTGACGGCGAGATCGCGGCTCTGGTAGAGCTGAGCCGTCGCGAGACCGGGCCAGTCGCCATAGACGCGGCCGCCGCGGACATTGCCGCCCAGCACCCAGATGACGTTGCCGTGGCCGTGATCGGTGCCGGCGTTGCCGTTCTCGTGCACCGTGCGGCCAAACTCGGAGAGAACGACAACGACGGTGTCGTCCCATCCCGCGCCGATCCCCCTGGCGAGCGCGGCGAGCCCGTCGCCCAGGGGCCGCAGATGGTTGGCGAGCTGACCCTGGGCTTTGCCCTGGTTTACGTGGGTGTCCCAGCCGCCGAGGCTGGCAAAGGCGAGCCGGATATGCGCGTCTTGGCCGATCAGATGGGCGAGCCGCGCCGCCTCGGCGGGGAAGCCGCTCGCTGGCGGCGCGCCGTTGTCGGCCTGCCGCATCTCGCTCGCGAGATCGCCGATCAACTCGGCCCGCGCGGCGCGCCCCTGCCGGTAGGCCTCGCTCAACGCGTCGTTCCCGGAATAGAGCCGGTCGAAGGCGCGGCTGATCTCCGGCCGGTCGATCGGCAGCGGCTTCGCGGCATCGGGGCCGAGCGGCAGATTGGCGACCGGCAACCTGCCTTCCAAAATTCGCGGCAGGGTCGAGCCGACGCTGACGGCATCGGTCGGCCCATGCGGCTCTGGCAATGCCGCGAGCAGGCGGTTCATCCAACCGTCAGGTGTGTAGCTTTGCCCGGGAGTACCGTTCTCGATGAAGAGCTGGGCATCGAAATGCGATCGTGTCGGATCAGGCGAGCCCGCGGCATGGACAAAGGCGAGCTTCTTCTCGTTCCACAGCGACAGCAAGCCAGCGAGCGCCGGGTGCAGGCCGAAATGGCCATCGAGCGGCAGCGCTCCCTGGTCCGTTCCCGGGCGGCCGACCCCGATCGTCGGGCGGGCATCGTAGTAGGCCCGCTCGCCATAGGGCACGACGACATTCAGCCCGTCGACGGCGCCGCGCAGAAAGATCACGATCAGCCGCTTGGGGCCGCCCTCGGCGGTCGCCGCCCAGACGGCGCGGCCGAGCGGCACCAAGGCTGCGCCCGCCGATAGTCCGAGAAAATCGCGCCTGTTCATTCCTCGCTCCTACCGTCGCATGAAGTCAGGGCTGCCAAGGATCACGGCGGCACGCAACTGGGCCGGGATCTCGGCGATCGTGCCGCGCGTATGGGCGGTGAGGGTCGGGCCGAAGATCTGCTCTAGGCGCGCGGCGTCGACGGGCTCGCCCTCGGGTGCCGCCGCCAGCGGGGGATCGGCGGCCAATTGCGGTCGTGGGGCGTCAGACGGCGGGCTCGTGATCGGCAGCTTGCCGGCGGCCAGCGCCGTGGCAAAGCTGATCCGCAAGGTAATCGCGTCGGGGCTGAGCCAGGCGGCTTCGGTGTTCTTATAGCCGTCCGGTGTCTGGCAACCGTAAAGCGGCATCCCGAGCCGGGCCATTGCGCCGAGCAGCGGGTACGGATTGACCACCGCAACGCCGGCTGCGCGCACCGCCGAGAGCACGAATTGATCGGGCGTCTTGTACTTCTTCCCGGCGCTATCGCGGAACTCGCGGCTGGTGAACAGCGTCTTCAACACCGCGCGAATATCGCCGTCGCTGTCGCGAAACCGGGCCGCGAGGCGATCGACGAGGGCGGGCGGCGGCGCATCGGCGACGAAATATTGCGCCAGCTCGAACGCGATGTGATGCGCCGTCGCCGGCATCCGCGCCAAGAGGCCGAGCGCCTCCTCGCCTTCAGCCTCGCCGCTCGACCGGATCGGACGGCCGAGAAACACCTTGGCGCCGAAATCGTGACGGGCTGCATCGAACATGAAGGCGCTCCCGGTCCCGAGGCGCAGGTTCGGGCGGGCAAGACCCCACCCGGTCAGGATGCGAGCCAAGGTGACCACATCAACCTGGGTGTAGCCGCCGTCCGCCCCCAAGGTGTGCAGCTCCATGACCTCGCGCGCGAAATTCTCGTTGAGGCCGAGTTCCTTGCCGTCCGGTCCCCGACTGCCGCGCGCGTTGTTCTGCGCATTGTCGAGATAGAACAGCATGGCCGGGTGCCGTGCCGTGGCGAGGAGCAGATCGCGAAACCGGCCGAGCGCGTAAGGCCGGATCGCCTGCTCCTCGTAGGAGCCAGCCCACAAATGGTCGAGCCCCTTGCCGGCGAAGACGTTGAAATGGTTGTACCAGAAATCCACCATGACCTCCTGCAGCTGGCGACGGCTCATCGTCGCACGCAGGATCCGTGCCTCGGCGGCCTGTTGCACGATGATCTTGGCACGCTCGCGGCGCACCTTGGCTTCTTCAGGCGAAGGCTTGACCCCGCCGCGGAACGGCCGCCACGGCCCATACATCTCGAACAACCGGGCCGGGTCGAGGCGCAAGGTGTCGAGCGCCGCCAGTCGTTGGATCAGCTCGGGCGGCTCACGGATCGATTGCGGGTTGAGCTGCTCGTCGATGTAGCGGTCGGCTCCGACCGCCGCCAGATGTCGCAGATCCTCGATCGTCGGACCGAACGCTAGCCGGTTGAGGAGGTGCCGGGCCTGAGGATCGGGGGCACTTTCGGCAGCGCTTGCCGGGATGCAGACCAGCAGGTATGTCGCGGCAGCGGCGGCCAGATGTCGGAGCGGCATAGACCAGTCGATCGTCAAGGTCCGATCGGTTATTCTACACCTCGGTGTGCCGTCGTCCCATCCCCGAGCCTTGCGTCGCCGCCGGTTATGACGCAGGGTTAGACGAACAATTCAAGAACGGAGCCGAATCGGTGTTCTTTTCCTTCCCGGACGATGCCCGGTGGAACGTCGAGCGAGAGGCGGTCGAGTTCGGGGTTGCGATCGGCGAATATCGAGGCGTGGTCCGCGTTCCGCGACGCGTGTTTCAGCGCCTGTTGCCGGAGCGGCCGACCCCCGAACGGTGCATCGAAGCATATTATCTGCAGAGGACCCGGTTCGAGAGCATCGCCGAACGCAAGCTGCGTCAGCGCCAGTTGACCGAAGACGGCAATGTCGAGATCACCGGCCGCGACTTGCGCGACGGCTCCGTTTCGCCACCCCAGAGCGTGCCGGCATGGCAATGACGGTGCTGAGGCTGCGTCTGTGGATCGCGCCGGTGTTGTTTTCTATGGCGATGGTCGCGCTTGCGGACGGGGCTGCAGCCGGCCAGCAGGCCGCACTCGTTGCGCTCGTTCGCGCCTACCCCGATTTCCTGGCCGGCTATGACGCAACCGATCTGATCTGGCGGGACGGCACACGGATGCCGCTTTCAGACGGACAGCCAGCCAAAAGCTTTGACGAGATGCTCCAGCATGGATCGATCCTCGACCAGATGCGCCTGCCCTATCCGGCCGGCCCGATTGCCGCGGCGGTCGGTCCGAATGACGATCCGGGACGGATTCGCAATCGCGCCTTCTTCGACAAGATGTATGGCGGCTGCTGGAAGGGCGAAGTGGCCCCGCGGCTGGTCCCCGTCGTCTGGCTGCCGCGCAGCTGGGGCCGCACGATCCGAATAACATCGGTCAACGGCGTGGCCGACCGCCTCGCCGCGGTTTCCGAGGAACTGGATGCTCTGCCTGATGCTTTGAAGCGGTACGCGTACCCGCCAGCCGGGACCTATCATTGCCGGACGGTTGCCGATACGGGGGAGCCGAGCATGCACGCCTGGGGTGCCGCGATCGATATCAACACGGCGCATGCGGACTACTGGCTCTGGCATCGCTCCGCTATCGGCGCGGTCGGACAGGTCAACCAGATACCGGCCGAGATCATTGCGATCTTCGAGCGGCACGGCTTTATCTGGGGCGGCAAGTGGTCGCACTACGACACGATGCACTTCGAATACCGGCCGGAGCTGGTCGGCGACCAGCCGGCGCCCAGGCGATGGCCCCCCGCCGCCGATCTACGACCCGACGCTCGGCGCTAATCCCACGGCTGCTGCGACAGCGCGCCAGACGCGCTCCGGGGTTGCCGGCATGTCGATGTGCCGGATGCCGTATTGGCTCAGCGCATCGACCAGCGCGTTCATCACCGAGGGGAGTGCCCCGGCGCAGCCGGCCTCGCCGCAGCCCTTGGCACCCAGGACATTGGTCTTGGCCGGCACCGGATGGAAGGCGTGGGTGAAGAGCGGCGCGTCATCGGCCCGCGGCATGCCGTAATCCAT
>DATEQL010000631.1:0-8356 GCA_035272665.1 Allostellaceae bacterium | reverse complement strand
CGGGTGGTGCGGGCGAGGATGCCGATCGGGATCATCGACAGGGTGACGACCGGCAGCACCAGAAACTTCGTGTTGCTCCATTGCAGCAGGTCGAAGCCGACGGATCCGTTGGGGCCCATGCCGGTGGCAGGCAGCAGCATGTATTCGACGGCGAAAACGATGACCAGCACGATGCCGAGCCAGTAATTCGGCAGGCTGACGCCGACGACCGCCGCGCCGGTTACCACACGGTCGATCCAGCGCCCGGCAAAGCTGCCGGCGACGGCACCCATCACGTAGCCGGTGAAAAACGCAATCGGCACCGCGAACATCGCCAGCAATGCGGTATTGGCGAGCGCGTCGGAGACCTCCAGTATCACCGGCCGGCGGGTCGCGATCGACACGCCGAAATCGCCGGTCACCACGCGCCCGAGCCAGATCAGGAACTGCATCGGCAACGGCTTGTCGAAGCCGTAGGCGTGCTTGACGATCGCGATGGTCTCCGCCGTCGCATCGGGCGGCATGACGGTCTGCAGCGGGTCGCCGGGCGCAATATAGACAAGGGAGAAGCAGACCACGCTGACGCCGAAGGCGATCGGGATCGCGTAGAGGATGCGCCGGAGGATGTATTTGCCCACGCGCTCCCCGCCGTCCCGGTCACGGCCCGACGCTGACCGGCGTCAAATCCTGAAACCAGCTCTGCGCCTGCACGAAGCCGTGAACCTCGGGCGACATGGCGCGCGGATTGAGGTCGTGGGCGACAAAGATCAGCACCGCCTCCTCGTTCATCATCTCGTGCAATTTGGTCAGCAGCACAAGGCGCTTGGCTGTGTCGAACTCGCTGAGGATGTTGTCGATCAGCTTATCGACCTCGGGATTGCTGTAATGGCCCCAGTTGCTCCCCTTTGGGGCCCATTGCGCGGTCCACACATGGCGGATCAACGCGTTGAACGGATCCTGCGTCTGCCGGCTGACATTGATCGCATTGGTGGTCGGGTGTTCGTCGACGCCTTCCCGTGTCAATTTGAGTAACGCGTTCCAGTCCATCGTGTCGAGCGTGACCTCGAACCCGACGGCGTCGAGCTGCGACTTGACCAATTCGTTCATCGGCAATGGCTGCATCTGGCCCGAGCCCGAGGTCGAGATCGCGAACGTCACCTTGCACGGCGTGCAGCCGGCCTCCTTCAGCAGCGCCTTCGCCTTGTCGGGATCGTATTTGTAGATCACCGGGTGGCCGTAATACGGAGTCGAGGGCGGCACCGTGGCATATTCCTCGAGCATCAGCCCGTTCAGCATGTCCTTCATGTCTTCGCGGTTGAGCGCGTAATTCGCTGCCTGACGCACCCGCTTGTCGGCAAACGGGCCTTTGACAAAATTGAGCTGATACGACCAATTGTGCGGATAGACATTGGTGACGATCCGCATACCGGCGGCTTTGAGCCGGTCGATCGCGTCGGGTGACGGCGCTTCGATCCAGTTGACCTGGCCCGACAGCAGGGCCGCGGTGCGGGTCGAGGCCTCGGGCATCGGGATCAGCACGAGGCGGTCCTGCCTGGGCACGCGCGCCTTGTCCCAGTAATCGGTGTTGGGGACGAATTCCAGCCGCTGATGCGCCACTGTCTTGTCGAACTTGTATGGCCCGGTGCCTGATGGGTGCAGCGCATATTCGGTCCAGTTGTTGTTGACCTCCTTGGCGCGGCACGGGCTGATCATCAGCACGTAGCTGATCTCGTAAGGAAAGAGAGAGTCGGGCACCTTGGTGGTGAAGGCGACGGTGTGATCGTCGATTTTCTCGATGCCGGCAAAGTTGTTGAGATAGGTCCGCGTCTGGGCGAATTGCGATGGATCGAACTCGGGCGCCTTTTCATTGGTCGAATGACTGAGATTCCATACGACATCGTCGGCGGTGAAATCGCAGCCATCGTGCCATTTGACGCCCTGGCGCAATTTGAAGATCCACCGCTTGGGATTGCCTTCGTCGACCTGCCATTCGGTCGCTAGCCCGGGCTTGATCCCCGCCGCCGGCTCGGACTTAGACAGATCCCACAGCACCAGCGAGTCGTAAAGATTGTAACCGACAAAGCGGTAACCTTCGAACCCCTGGTCCGGGTTGCCGGTGGTGATCGGCAGGTCGCCGGCGGTCATGCCGACAGTCAAAGTGCCGGCGGCTTGCGCCGGGCTGCTAGCCAGCGCGACCACCGCGGATAGCCCGGCAAGGGCAATGACGCGCAACAGAATGTTCCCGTCACCGCCGAGGAAGAGCGTGTGAAGGAATTGTGCTACTGCGCATCTTCCCGTCACCCCGGCGAAAGCCGGGGTCCATTGTTCCGCGACGAGAACCTTCGATGGAGGAGCCATATATTGCCACTGCTTGAAAACTTCGGGATAGCTGCAAGATGGGTCCCGGCTTTCGCCGGGAAGACGAGGAGAACATTTTCTGGTCACAGCTTGGACCCGGATTTCTTTACGTATCCGAAAGCGGGGGTCCCGGGACTGCATCTCCGGCGCTTACCGCCTCCGGATTCCCGCTTTCGCGGGAATGACGGAAATAACCCGGCGAACAGCCAATTTCATCAGTACCACCGCTTTCTGCCGCTAGATGACTGGCGCCCCTAGGGCGCCACGTCGACCGGCGTCAAATCCTGAAACCAGCTTTGCGCTTGCACGAATCCTTCGACCTTGGGCGACATCGCCCGCGGATTGAGATCATGGACGACAAAGATCATCACCGCCAGGCGGCCTTCGAGCTCGTGGAGCTCGGTCAGCAGGCCGAGTCGTTTCTCGTCGTCGAATTGGCTGAAGATCTGCTCGATCAGCGCCTCGGTCTCCGGGCTCTCGAAATGCCCCCAGTTCGGGCCCTTCGGAGCCCAATAGCCCTTGCCGACGAGCTTGATGATGGCGCTGACCGGATCGAGGAGGCCGCGCGAGAAGTTCAGCCCGTCATATTCGGGGAACTTGTCGACCCCGGCGCGGTAGACGTCGAGCAGCGCATTCCAATCCATGGTCTGCAGGGTGACCTCGAACCCGGCCTCCTCCAGCTGCGCCTTGACCAGCTCGTTCATTGGCAACGGCTGCATCTGCCCCGAGCCGGAGGTGGAGATCCCGAACTTGACCTTGCACGGCAGGCAGCCGGCTTCGGTCAACAGCGCCCGGGCTTTATTGGGATCATAGTCGAACTTGGCCGGATGCCCGTAATAGGGCATTGAGGGCGGCACGACGTCGTGCTCCGGGATCGCGGTGCCGCCTAACAAGTCTACGACGTCTTGCCGATTGATCGCATAGTTCGCCGCCTGACGGACTCGCAGATCCTTGAACGGGCCGCGGGTGAAATTGAGCAGATACGGCCAGTCATGCGGGTAGACATTGGTGACGATCTGCATCCCGGCTGATTTGAGCCGCGGGATCGCATCGGGCGACGGCGCCTCGATCCAGTCGACCTGGCCGGTCAATAGCGCCGCGGTGCGGGTCGATGCCTCCGGCATCGGGATCAGCACCAGCCGCTCTTGCTTGGGGATGCGCGTTTTGTCCCAATAGACGGTGTTGGGCACCAGCTCGAGCCGCTGATGCGGCACCATACGGTCGAATTTGTAGGGGCCGGTGCCGGATGGGTGCAGCGCGTACTGCGCCCAATCATAGTTCACCTCCTTGGCCCGGCACGGGCTGATCATCAGCACGTAGGTCAATGTGTAGGGAAACAGCGACTCCAGGAAATTGTTCTCGATCGCTATAGTGTAGTCGTCGATCTTGGTCACTGCCTTGACGTTGCTGAGGAACCCCCTCGTATAAGTGAATTGCTGGGCCGAAAAGTTCGGCGCCTTCTCGTCCGTGCGCATCTGGAAATTCCAGACGACATCGTCGGCGGTGAATTTGCAGCCGTCGTGCCAGGTGACGCCCTGGCGCAGATGCACGATCCAACGCAAGTGGTCGTTCGGATCGATCTCGTAGGAGGTGGCGAGCCCGGGTTTCGGTTCGGACGGCTTGTCGGATTTGGATAGGTCCCACAAGAGCAGTGCGTCGTAGAGGTTGTAGCCGACGAAGCGGTAGCCTTCGAAACCCTGATCGGGGTTGCCGGTGGTCACCGGGATGTCGCCCGCGGTCATGCCGACGGTCAGCGTTCCGCCCGCGCAGACAGACCCGATTGGTGCTGCGGACATCGTCAGCGCGAAGAGCGCTGCGCTGATCGCGCCTCGCCGGCGGCGCAAGGGGACGGCCAATTCGGCGCGGCATAAGGCCATGGATGCTGCTCTCACGGCGATTGAGAGCCCAGTCCCAAGCAGAAAGCGTGCCAAGCCTCGGTCGCGAACCACGCCCCAAGTCAGCAGATGCGGGTGCGATGATCGCCGGGTAGCTGCTTATTTTTTAGACACACATCGAGCTCAGACGAACAGGCGCTCCTTTTCGAGCCCGTCATAGAGATGGGCGACGTATTCGCCATAGCCATTCCATTTGAGCGTCGGCCGCCGCTCGTTGGTGCCCAGCACCCGCTCGGTCGCCTGGCTCCAGCGTGGATGAGGCACGTCCGGATTGACGTTTGCCCAGAAGCCGTACTCGCTTTCTTGCACTGTTTCCCAGAACGATACCGGCCGCTTTTCGGTGAACGAAAAGCGCGCGATCGATTTGACCGACTTGAACCCATATTTCCACGGCAGCACGAGGCGCAACGGCGCCCCGTCCTGCTTGGGGACCGGCTTGCCGTACATCCCGGTCACCAGAAAGGCGAGCTCGTTACCGGCCTCGGCGATGGTAACGCCCTCGATATAGGGCCAGGGGTACCAGAATTCCTTCTGGCCGGGCGCCGTCTTCGGGTCGAGGAAGGTCTCCATCTGCACATATTTCGCCGAGCCCAAAGGCTTCGCGAAATCGACAAGGGCGGCCATCGGAAAGCCGCTCCACGGCACCGCCATCGACCACGCCTCGACGCAACGGTGACGGTAGAGCCGCTCTTCGAGCGCCATCTTCTTCAAGAGATCATCGATGTCGATCGTCGTCTCCTTGTCGACGAGCCCGTCGATCTTGATCGTCCACGGACGGATCTTCAGAGCCTGGGCCTCGTCGGCGATCGATTTTTGCGACCCGAACTCGTAGAAGTTGTTGTAGGCCGTGGCCAGTTTCTCGTCGGTCAGAGGCCGATCGAGCACGTAGCGCGGGTTCTGCTTGGCCGGATAGAGTGCGGCCGAGGGATCGTCCTCTGCCGTCGCCGCGAGAGACGAGAATAGCCCGGAGGCGAGGATCGACCCCGCGGCCGCGGCCTTGAGCAACTCTCGCCGTTTGAGGAACACCGCTTCCGGTGTCGCCTCGCTCTCGCGAAGCTCCCATCCTCTGTTGCGCCGGATCAGCATCGCCGCACCTCGCGATCATTCGATCGAGAAGTTTGGCGCTCCCGCGGCGGGAGCCAAGTCACACCTTCGCGAGCGGTGTGCCGACTACTGTGCGGCCTCGGCATTTCGCATGGCGAGGACCTTTTCCGCCGGCCGTCCCGTCATCTCCTGCATATGGTCGAAGCGATGGGCGAAGCTGCCGATACCCAGTGTCAGCGAGCGCAGTTCGACGATCAGATCGTGCAGCTCGCTTTGCGGCATATGGGCACTGACCACGTCCCAGCTGGGCCAATCCGGCTTGGCATCGTAGCCGAGGATCTGACCGCGCCGGCCGGAGACGAGCCGCTGAACCCGGGCGGTGAAGGCGCTCGGGACCGAGATCTCGACCAGGTCGATCGGCTCGAGCAGGATCGGCTCGCACTTCGGCAGCGCCTCCTGGATCGCCTGCCGTCCGGCGGTCTTGAATGCCTGATCCGAGCTGTCGACGGCATGGAACTGGCCGGTGATCAGACTGACTGCGACGTCGATGACCGGAAAGCCGAGAGGTCCGCGGCGCAATGCCTCGATCACCCCTTCCTCGACCGCCGGGATGTAATTGCGCGGGATCGCGCCGCCGACGACGCTGTCGGTGAAGGTGAAGCCGGAGCCGCGCGGCAGCGATTTGACCTCGATCGTGACATCGGCAAACTGCCCATGCCCGCCGCTTTGCCGCTTAAAGCGCGAATGCTGCTGGGAACCGTGCCGGATCGTCTCCTTGTAGGGGACCCCGGAAGGCCTGCCGTTGACCGCGAGGTTGTGCCGGTTGCGCAAGCGGTCGAGAGCGATCTGCAGGTGAATGTCGCCTTGCCCCCACAGCACCATTTCCTGCGTATCGGCATTCTGCTCGAGCTCGATGGTGGGATCCTCCTCGACCAGCTTGCCGATGGCACCGGTCAGCTTGACGTCGTCTTGGCGCCGCTCCGAGGTAATCGCGAGGCCGAAGACCGGCTGCGGACGTTCGGGCCGCGGCAGCGGCTCGGCCTTCCCCGAAAGGGTCAGCACCGCGCCGGTCGCGATGTCCTCCATGCGGGTCAGCCCGACGACTTCGCCCGTTTGGGCGGACGGGATTTTCTCCTGCTGGGCACCGGTCAGGCGTAAGAGACCGGCGACGCGGGTGCCGTTGAGCACCATGCCTTCGGAAATCGTGCCGCGCCAGACGCGAACCAGCGACAGTTTGCCGGTGTGCGGCAGGTGATAGGTTTTGATCACCTGGGCGAGCGGCTCGCCCTCGGCGGCGATCCCGAGGCGCTCGGCTGTAGCCTGCGGCGACGGCGTCTCGTGCCGCAACGCCTTCCACAACCGCCTGATGCCGTAATCCGCCAGCGCCGAGCCGAGAAACACCGGGACGACTTCGACCCGGCTCAGAGCGCGGGTGAGGTGTTGGTAGATCTCTTCCTTTGGCGGCTCGACATCCTCGAGTAATTTCTCGAGCAACGCATCGTCGAAATCGGCAAGCTTTTCGATCAGACCGGTTCGGGTATCCCGTTCCTGGTCCCAGAAATCGTCCGGTAGCTTGATCAGGTCCGAGGCTTGGCCGGGGCGATAGCGATAGGCCCGCTCGCTGACCAGGTCAACATAGCCGGTGATCTCGGAATTCGGCCCGCGCAACGGGACCTGGCGCAGCACGAGCGGCCGCGCGGATACCGATTGCAGTGCCGCCATCACGTCGCGAACCCGCGCGCTCGCCGTGTCCATCTTGTTGATGAAGATCATGTGCGGGATCTTGTGCCGGTCGAGAAACCGCAGCAGCGCGCTGATCGTCAACGCCCGCTCGGCTTCCGGCTCGGCGATGACGACCGCGACATCGCTCGCCAGCAGCGCACCCTGCGCCTCGTAAAGGAGCTCGACCGAGCCCGGGCAGTCCAGGATCGTCCACGGGTCGCCGAGAAACGACGCGTTCGCGACGTTGAGCTCGGTCGACATCTGGCGTGTCCGCGCCTCCGGGGTGTGATCCCCGACCGAATTGCCGTCGCGCACGCTGCCGCGCCGGCTCGTGCTGCCGCTCGCATGCAGCAAGGCTTCGAGCAATGTCGTCTTGCCCGAGAGATACGGACCGATCAGCGCGGCACAGCGCGGTGCCGCAGTTCCATTCGCCATGGGCGCCTCCATCATCCCGAGGAGCGACCGCCGAGGCTGGGTCGACAGGCCCGACGGTGCCTTTTCTAGTCCCGAAGTTGCGCGCCGACCGGCAGGATGGCAATCGAAATCTGGACGGCGGTCAACCCGCCTGATGCGGCGGCGCTCCGCACGGGAAAGCTAGGCGGCCAACGCGCGGCAGGCGCGATCGATGCGCGCACAGGCCTCGCGCAACACGTCGGTCGAGGTCGCGTAGGAGATCCGGAAATGCGGCGAGAGGCCAAACGCGGCGCCGTGCACCACCGCCACGCCCGTCACCTCCAGCAGATAGCGGACGAAATCCTCGTCGTTCTCTATCGCTTGGCCGGCCGGCGTTCGCTTGCCAATGACGCCGGCGCAGGACGGATAGACGTAGAACGCGCCCTCGGGCCGCGGACAGAACAGGCCCGGCACCCGGTTCAGCATATCGACGACGAGGTCGCGCCGCTCCCTGAAGCTGCGATTATGGACCGGAATGAAATCCTGCGGCCCGGTGAGCGCCTCGATCGCCGCCGCCTGGCTGACCGAGCAGGGGTTGGCGGTCGAGTTCGACTGGATCGCTCCCATCGCCTTGATCAGGGCCTTTGGCCCGCCGCCATAGCCGATCCGCCAGCCGGTCATGCAGTAAGTCTTCGAGACGCCGTTGACCGTCAGGGTCCGCTCGTACAGGCGAGGCTCGACCTGGGCGATCGTCTTGAACTCGAAATCGTCGTAGACGAGGTGCTCGTACATATCGTCGGTCATGACCCAGACGTGCGGGTGGCGCAGCAACACCTCGGCGACCGCTTTCAGATCCGCCTCGGTATAAGCCGCACCCGAGGGGTTCGACGGCGAGTTCAGGATCAGCCATTTGGTGCGGGGCGTGATCGCTGCGTCGAGATCCTCGGGCCGCATTTTGAAGCCGT
>DATEQL010000630.1:0-2830 GCA_035272665.1 Allostellaceae bacterium | reverse complement strand
TCACATGAAGGAAAAGGGCGCGCGGCAGGTGACGCCGACACTCCGGCCCGAGGATCGGGACATGCCCCTGCTGCCCTGGATCGACCCGGAAAACTTCAACCCCGGCTATTTGATGCGCGGCATGCACCTGCTGCCGCAACGGGGCGACAAGCCCGAATGGCAGCACACCCAGGATTACTGGGCCGAGAAGGACCAGTTTCCGGCCGCCGATCTCGAGGACGGTTCGTTCGTCTACCAGTGACCCGGTTCGCCGTCTCCTCTCAGTCGACGGCCACCTCCACCAGGGTCGGTTCCGTGAGGATGGAGAAAGCCATGCCCAGCGCGTCGTCGAGCGCGCTGGCGCGGTCGACGGAGGCCGCCTTGACGCCTTGGCCGCGCGCCAATGCGCAGAAATCGATGTCGGGGAGGCTGGTGCCGACTGTGCGCTGCAGTCCGAAGTGCCGGCCAAACTCCAGTAGCGCCTCGTACCGCCGGTTTTTGATGATGACGAAGGTGATCCCGAGGGCCAGCTGAGCCGCCGTCCACAGTCCTTGGATCGCGTACATGCTGGAGCCGTCGCCCAATAGAGCGATGACCTTCTCGCGCGGACGCGCGAGCGCAATGCCGATCGCCGCCGGCAAGCCGTGGCCGAGACCACCGCTGGCGCAGGTGTAAAAGCCGTCGCGGTCGACGATCGGCAGATAGTCGTGCATCGCGCCGCGGCTGCTCGGTGCTTCCTCGACGATGATGCTGCCTTTGGGCCGCAGTAATGCGACCTGCTGCATCAGGTACTTGTCGGTCAGGCCGGGGCCCGACAGGAGGGGGCTCGGGACGCGCGCGGCGGGTGGGGGGCGCAGTCTTGGCTCCGGCCCGTCGAGCAGATCGCGGATACCCGCCTTCAGGCTGGTCACGACGGCGGTACCGACCGGCGCCCAGGCAGCGACCGCCGGATCGTCGACCAGCTGAAAGAGGCGGGCGCCTTCCGGAATGTGCGGGCCGGAACCCTCGACATGATAGGTGAAGACCGGTGCTCCGAGCACCAGGATCAGGTCATGGCCTGCGAGGCTCGCGACGATCTTCTCGCGGTCCGCGGCAAGGAAGCCGGCGAACAGGGGGTGGTCCTCGGGAAAGCTGTTGCGGGCCGAATTCGGGGCGGCCCACACCGCCGCCCGATGCCGTTCGGCGAGTGCCACGACCTCGTCCCAGGCGTCGTCTCGCGCGACCGCGGCGCCGACGACAAAGGCGGGACGCGCGCAAGCGCTCAGCGCCTCGCCCATTTCGGTGAGCAACTGCGGGTCGCCGCGCACACTCGTGCCGAGCCGGCGCGGTTCGACCGGGTCGCAGAGGCGGTCCCAGTCGTCGACCGGGACTGAGACGAAGGTCGGCCCGCGCGGCGACTGCATCGCCGTATGATAGGCGCGGGCGATCGCCGCCGGGACATCCTCGGCGCGCGCCGGCTCGCAGCTCCATTTGACATAAGGCCGCGGGAACTCCGCCGCCCATTCGGCGAACAAAAACGGCTCGAAGGGCAGGATCGAGCGCGCCTGCTGGCCGGCGATGATCACCAGCGGTGCGTGGTTCTTGTTGGCAGTGAACACCGCACCCAAGGCGTGGCCGACACCGGTGGCGGAGTGCAAATTCACCAGCCCGGCATTGCGGGTCGCCTGGGCATAGCCGTCCGCCATGCCGACCGCCACGATTTCCTGGAGGCCCAACACATAACGGAAATCCTCTGGAAAATCGCGGAACATCGGCAATTCCGTCGATCCCGGGTTGCCGAAGATCGTGGTCGTCCCGAAGGCACGAAACATATCTAACACCGCTTCCCGCACCGTCAGCTGTCTCGTCGAGGAACGCTGGCCCGACATTGCAATCTCCTCCTGCGCTCTCTAAGAAGGGCGCCCGCATAGCATAGGCGCATCCGGGGGGAATTCATGATACCGATCCGACTTGCCGGCGCCGCTGTGGCGCTCGCCATCCTCGCCGTTTCTACGCCCGCCGGGCGATCGGACGCGGCGGACAACAAGGTGATCGAGATGCCCGACGGATTGAAATACACCGACACCAAGACCGGCGACGGCGCCACGGCACACGCCGGCAACAAAGTCTCGGTGCACTACACCGGGTGGCTGTCGGACAATGGCGCCAAGGGAAAGAAGTTCGATAGCTCGGTCGACCGCGGTCAGCCCTTCCAGTTTACGCTCGGCGCCCACCAGGTGATCGCCGGTTGGGACGAGGGGGTGGCCGGCATGAAGGTCGGCGGCACCCGGACCCTGACCATCCCGCCCGAACTCGGCTATGGCGCGCGCGGCGCCGGCGGGGCGATTCCGCCCAACGCCACCTTGATCTTCGACGTCGAGCTGTTGCAAGTGCAGTAGCGCGGCGCAACGACCATGAAGTGGCGGGTCGGCGAGGTCACGGTCACCAAGATCGTCGAGCTCGAAGTCACCGGCGGCAGCCGCTTTATTCTGCCTCAGGCGACCTATGAGGCGGTATTGCCGATCGGCTGGTTGCAGCCCGATTTCGCCGATGAGCGCGGCCGGCTCAAGATGAGCATCCACGCCCTTGTCGTCGAAACCCAAAGGGGCGAGACGGGGGGCCGCCGCATCATCGTCGACACCTGTCTCGGCAACGACAAAGAGAACCGGCGGATTCCGACCTGGAACAAGCTGCAGACGAGTTTTCTCGCAGATCTCGCCGCTGCGGGCTATCCGCGCGAGACGATCGACACCGTGGTCTGCACCCATCTCCATGTCGATCATGTCGGATGGAACGCGATGCTGGTCGACGGCCGCTGGGTTCCGACCTTTCCGAATGCGCGTTACCTGATGGGCCGCGTCGAATATGCGCA
>DATEQL010000629.1:0-4206 GCA_035272665.1 Allostellaceae bacterium | reverse complement strand
GCGCGAGAGATTCTTCAAGCCACGACTGCGCTTTGCGACCTACGCTGAGATGAATGCCTGGCTGCTGAACGGTGTGTCGCCGATGCCAAGGCGCAGCCGCACCCCGAAGGTCGAGACCGCCCGGTTTGGGACGGGTCCGAGGCGGAGCGTCCTCACCTTGTGCCCTACGTCGGACGGTTCGATGGCTTCCACGCCAAGGCGGCATCTGTCTCCAAGACCTGCCTCGTGCAGTTCGACAAGAACAAGTACTCGGTGATGTCGCAGGCGGTCGGCCGTCCGGTCGAAGTGCATGCGTATGCCGAGCGGATCGTGATCCGCCAGGACGGCCAGATCGTCGCTGACCACCTGCGCTGCTTCGGGCGCGAACAGACCATCTATGATCCGTGGCACTACGTGCCGGTGCTGGCCCGCAAGCCCGGCGCGATGCGCAACGGCGCACCGTTCAAGGGCTGGGTGTTGCCCGGCGCCGTCGGTCGGTTGCGGCAGAAGCTCAGAAGCGTCGAGGACGGCGACCGGCAGATGGTCAAAATCCTGACCGCCGTGCTGGCCGATGGTATGCCCGCGGTCGAGGCAGCTTGCGCCGAAACTCTCAACGCCGGGCTGTGCAGCAGCGACGTGGTGCTCAATGCCCTGTCGCGGCAACGCCAGCCCGTGCTGCTGCCCGCAATCCCCGTCCCCCAAGCCTTGACCCTGCGCCACGCGCCGGTAGCGGACTGCGCGCGCTACGACACCCTGCGGAGGTTGGACCATGGAACGCCATAAGATTCTGGAGATGATGGGCGAGCTGAAGCTCGCGGGCATGCGTGCCGCGTTCGACGAGGTGCTGACCAACGGGGTTAAACGCCAGCATTCCGTGCAGCAGATCGTGGGCGATCTGCTCGCGGCCGAGATCGCCGAGAAGCAGGCCCGCTCGATCCGCTACCAGGTGGCCGCCGCCAAGCTGCCCCTGGCCAAGGAGCTGACCGACTTCGAATTCACCGGCAGCCCGATCAACGAAGCGCTGGTGCGCGAACTCGCCGGCGGCACGTTCCTCGCGCAGCAACGCAACGCCGTCCTGGTCGGCGGCACCGGTACGGGCAAAACTCATCTCGCTGTTGCCATCGCCCGCAACTGCATCCGCGCCGGCGCCCGTTGTCGGTTCTACCCCGTCGTCGACCTGGTCAACCGGCTCGAAGCCGAGGCCAAGGCCGGTCGCGCTGGACGGATTGCCGACATGCTGACCCGCCTCGATCTCACCGTGCTGGATTCATGTGGAGTCGGCAGTTATGTGGAGCTGCCTGATTTTGATGCTGGCTTCGCCCGGCTGCCTGTGGATTTGTCATCAGGCTACTCCACATAACATTGGCATCACAGCCGATGAAGCCAGCCGATGACGCCATCGCCGTGGAAGGCAAAGGCGCCGCCCTTTGGAGGTGCCAGCACCTCTGGAAAAACCTGCGCCAACGCTTGCCGCTTCAGATCGATGTCGGCACGCGCATATCGCATCGTCGTGTTGAGGCTTGCGTGACCGAGCCACTGGCTGATGGTGGCAAAGTCGACGCCTGCCTTGAGCAGATGGATCGCTGTGGTGTGGCGCAGAGAATGCGGATGGATCCGTTTGCCTGCCAATGTCGGGGCCGCAGTGGTGCCGGCCGCAACGTACTTCTGCAGGAGATATCGAACACCGAATCTTGTCATTGCGGCACCGCGCTCGTTGAGGAAGATAGACTGATCGGCCGGACTTTCCACGCCGGCATGTTGCTTCTGGATCAGGTCCTTCAGCAGCTGCGCCGTCCGCGGCCAGATGGGACAAACGCGCATCTTGTTGCCTTTGCCGGCAAGGCGGACCTGGAAGGGTGACTCGAGCCGAACATCGCGTACACGCAGGTTGAGGATTTCCTGGACCCGCGCGCCGGTATTGAACATCAGCGAGAACATGGCGTAGTCCCGCTGTCCAGACAGCGTGCTCCGATCGATGCCGGCCAGCAGGACCTCGATCTCGGCCTTTTCCAGATATTCGATAGGAGCCGCACGAGCTCCTCTCTTGAACGGAATCCCGAGGACCTGCTGCAGAGCCGCCATGTGGTCGGGGTTTCCAGCGACGAGGAAGCGCGCAAAGGTATGCAGAGCGGCGAGCCGCGCATTGCGGGTGGTGATGCTGTTCTGACGTGCGGTTTCCAGGAAGGCAAGGAAGCGGCCGACCCGATCGGCAGTGATGTCGGCAATTTCCAGAGATTCGATCGCCCGTCCGCAGTCCGTGGCAGCGAACTGCAGGAACAGGACCAGGCCGTCGCGATAGCTTTGGATCGTATGGCGGCTCATGCCGCGGAGCGTCGGAAGGTACTCTTGGAAGAAGCCGACGATCGATCGGCCAAGGCCGGTCGGTTGATACGTCTTCATGCCGACACCTCCTCGACGACATCACCGAAGGCGACCTCGAAGCGGTCGCTTGCAAGTTGGCGCATCGCCGGTACGAAGTGCAGGTAATGGGCGGTCGACACGATCGAGACATGCCCCATGTAGATCGCCAGGCGTGGCAGGTTGGACTGGACGTCGGCGCCGTCGCGATACCAACGCATCAGGGCCTGGACTGCGAAGCTGTGCCTCATATCGTGGACACGTGGTCGACGGCCTTCGGCGTCCAGCACGTCGGCGGCGACCAACAGGCGGTTGATGGCCTGACCCAAGCCAGCACCCGTGTAACCATGACGACCGTGGCGCCCCCAGCACAGCAACGCTGCACTTGGATCGCTGTCGAATGGTGCAGCCAGGCGTTGCCGCAGGTAGGCACGCAGCGCGTCGTTGGCAGTCGGCGATAACGGCACCAACCGGGATTTGTGGAACTTCGACGTCCGAATGCGCAGAACCCCGGTTTGAGGCTCGATATCTTCGAGGGCCAACCGGGCCAACTCGCCGCGACGCAACCCGGCGGTATAGAGAATGAGGACGGCCAAGTGCATGGCTTGCGGCAATAGCGGAGAGTTGGCCGTCGGCGGCAGGCTGTCGGCAACCATGAGCATCTGCTCCACCTGCGACGGCTCGATGACCACGGGGCGCCGGTAAGGGCACAACCGAGCGAAGTAGAGCGGGTCCGGCACGAAGCAATCCGGTTCCGTTCGTTGGCGAAAGAGGCAGAACTTGCGGATGGCCAACTGACGACCACGGCGCGTCGTCGCCGACAGGCGTGCGAAGGATTCGCACCAGCGGTCAAACCCAGCCTGGTCGAGATCCGTGGCGTTGGTGCTTGCGACAAAGCGCTGGAGATGCTCGAGAACCCCTTGCTCCCGGTCATAGCCCCGGCCCAATGAGCGTTGGTGCGTCAGCCACTCGGCGATCCATTGGCCCAGCGATGTCGGGGCGGCTTCACGCATGGTCGCCTCCCTTGGCTGATGCGATGCCCGGTACCGGCAGCCCGACCGTCCGCAACATGTCGATGTCAACCCGCAGGTACACACAGGTTGCTTCGAGGCTTCGATGTCCAAGCAGGTCGCCGATTACCTTGATGCCGACGCCGCGACGCAGCAATCGCATGGCGAAGGAATGGCGCAGTGAATAGGACGACGCGCCGTCGAGCGGGAGACCGCTCCGGGCAGCCCGGTAATTGAAGATCTCGATGACCCCGTAATGGTTTATCGCGCGGATCGGGCTGCGGATGCGCAAGAAGAGTTGCGGCAGGTCGCTGTCTGCTCTGCCAACCTGCAGGTAACGGCGCAGCAGGCACAAGGTCCGGGCGGCCAATGGCAGGACAAGAATCGATCGTGTCTTCCGCTGGTCGACCCTCAGCGTTCCTGCCTCCCAATCCACTGCATCCAGCCGAAGGGCTGCAACCTCGGACGGGCGTAGGCCGTAATAGGCCATGAGGTGCAGAACGGTGTAGTCGCGCCAATCGCGGGGGCTCCGCCGCCAGATCGATGCGAGCAGGCGTCGAACGGTCGTCCAGTCCAGTGCTCGTGGTGGCAATTCTCCTCGATACACCCGCGGCGTATCGATGACGTCCAGGCCGCCAGGCGCTTCGCCATGGTCCCCGCAATAACGCAGGAACGCCCGCAGGTGCGCGACAATGTGCTGGAGCGACGGACGGCTGTTCTTCCGGCTCTTGATCTGGACGAAGGCTTCGACGTCCGCTGCGGTCAGCCCCGAAAGACTGCGATCGGACGACAATCCACGGGACAGAAAGTCGGCCACGGTTGTCCCGTGCTGCTTGAGCGACTGCTGCGAAAGCCCGCG
>DATEQL010000628.1:0-6624 GCA_035272665.1 Allostellaceae bacterium | reverse complement strand
GGCCGCGACCCGGCCAGCGGCTGTTTCGATGCCACGCACGGCGCATTGGGTCACGATAGCAGCACCGCGCCGTCGCGCTGCCTCCGCGATCGCCGGCGCGGCCATTTGCGGCTCCGCCTTGCCGTCGCTGGCGGTGTAGAGTCCGCCGGCCCAGGTGCCGGTCAGACCGGGCATCAGCTCTGCCGCTTCCGAAGCAGTGAGGAGGCGGGTGTCGAGCTGGTAGTGGCGCGCATGCTCGAGCCAAGCTTCGAAGTGCTCGATCTCGGCCGGATTCTCTGCAAGATACATGATGCCGGCTTGCCGGAAGCCGGTTTCGGCCTCGGCCATTTGGTTCATACCCTGCCACAGGCGCAGGCTCTCGATGATCAGCGGGATCTCGCGCGGATCGCGCCCCATCTTGCGGCACCAGCCCCAATTACGGCTCGACTGCTCGCCGGCGATGTGGCCCTTCTCGCAGAGGGCCGTCGACACGCCTTTTTGTGCCAGAAAGAGAGCCGTGCTGGTGCCAATGATCCCGCCGCCGACGACCACGACATCCGCGCGCGCCGGCAACGCGTCATCGGAAGAGACGGGATCGACGCGCGGCGCCATTGCTCGACCGCGGCCTCAATCGATCGCCGCGTGCACGAGGTTCGCGACCCGGTCGAGGCGTGCGGTATGCCAGGGATCGGGCGACATGAAGTTGGTGATGTAGCTGAATGAGACCCCGCTCGTCGGGTCCGCCCACGAATAGGACGTCCCGGCGCCGCCATGCCCGAACGTCTCCGGCGCGGCAATCGTGCCGAGACCGCGGATGCGGTCGCTCTCACCCCGGACATGCGGACCGAGCCCGCGATGCATCGGAATGCCGCCCATCGCGTCATCACCGCGCTCTCCGGTATGGCTGCGCGTGACATAGGCGATCAGCCGGGGCGAGAGCAGCCGCACATCGCCGAGCCGGCCGCGGCCCAGCAGCATCTGATAGAACGCCGCCATGCCGCGGGCAGTGGCATAGCCGCCGCCGCTCGGCATTCCGGCGGCCTTGAACTCCGACGAATTGTCGCGCGGCTCCGGCGCGTAGGTGTCGGCGCAGCGTTCCTGCTGGCGCGCCGGTACGCCGACAAAAATGTCGTTGGCAAGGCCGAGTGGTGCGAGCACCTTGTCGCGGATCACATCGCGATAGTCCTGGCCGGTCACCGCCTCGATCACCATCGCCTGGGTCAGGTGCGCAGCGCGCGGGTGGTATTGCAGCCGCGTCCCCGGGGTCCAATCGAGCGAGAAGTCGCACACTTCGGCCCGCATTCGGGCATGATCGGTCCAGGTCGCTTTCGTCACGTCGCCGCTCGGGAAGCCGCCTTGATGCGTCATCACCTGGTGCAGCGTAATCTCGCCTTTGCCGCGTGCTGCGAATTCCGGCAGATGGTCGGCGATCCGATCCATGAAGGAGAGCTTGCCCTCTTCGACCAGCGTCCAGACCGCCGAGCTGGTTAATACCTTGGTTTGGCTGAACAGCAGGAGCAGCGTCTCGTCCGCCGCCGGCACGTTTCGGGGCTCGGTCTTGGCGATGCCGTAGCTGCGGAACAACGCCAACTTGCCATGCCGCGCGAGCGCAATCTGCGCGCCGGGATAGCGGCCTTCTTCGATGTGCTGCCGGATCAACCGGTCCAGTTCCCGAAGCGGCGTTGCGGCGAACCCAAGGTTTCCGGAATCGCCTGATGGCAGCGGGTAGTTGTCCGGCATGGCCGTCTCCTCGTAGAGTTCGAAGCCACGATGCTACATGACCCTCGACGATTCCACCATCTGCCGTAAATAGCGCTCGGGCGCTGCCAAGGGAGGACGACATGCGCGAAGCCGTCATCGTATCCACTGTTCGCACGCCGATCGGCCGAGCCTATCGCGGCGCCTTCAACGACACGCAGGGGCAGGCGCTCGCCGGCCACGTGGTCGCCGAGGCGGTGCGGCGCGCCGGGATCGATCCGGCCGAGGTCGAGGAGGTCGTTCTCGGTGCGGCCCTCCAGCAAGGCTCGACCGGATTCAATGTCGCCCGACAGGCAGCGATCCGCGCCGGATTGCCGGTCTCGGTAGCCGGAATGACAGTCGATCGGCAATGCTCCTCCGGGCTGATGGCGATCGCGACTGCGGCGAAGGAGATTGTGCATGACGGCATGACGATTGCCGTCGGCGGCGGCCTCGAGGCGATCTCGCTGGTCCAGAACGAAAAGCGCAACCAGTTCCGGGCTCAGGATCCCTGGCTCGTCGAGCATCGGCCTGACCTTTACATGACGATGATCGAAACCGCCGAGATCGTGGCCGAGCGATACCAGGTTACCCGCGAAGCGCAGGACGAATACGCGCTCCTCTCGCAGCAGCGGATCGCGGCAGCCCAGGCAGAAGGCCGCCTCGATCAGGAAATCGCACCGCTGCCTTCGGTGATGCGGGTCGACAACCGTGACACCGGCGAGACGTCGCTCGTGCCTGTGACGCTCGACAAGGACGAAGGCAACCGGCCCTCGACGACGCTCGCGGGTCTGGCGGCTTTGAAGCCGGTGTTCCGCGACGGGCAGACCGTCAAAGAGGGCCGGTTCATCACCGCAGGCAATGCCTCTCAGCTGTCCGATGGCGCCTCGGCCTCGGTGCTGATGGAAGCGAGCGAGGCCGAGCGCCGCGGGCTGCAGCCGCTCGGCGCCTATCGCGGGATCGCGGTCGCCGGCTGCGCCCCGGACGAGATGGGGATCGGTCCGGTTTTTGCCGTGCCAAAACTATTGCAGCAGCACGGGCTCACGGTCGACGACATCGGGCTATGGGAGCTCAACGAGGCCTTTGCCGTCCAGGCGCTTTATTGCCGAAACCGGCTCGGCATCGATCCCGACCGGTACAATGTCGACGGCGGCGCGATCGCCATTGGTCACCCCTACGGGATGTCGGGTGCGCGCATGGTCGGCCACGCGCTGATCGAAGGCAAACGCCGGGGTGTGCGCTGGGTCGTCGCGACCATGTGCATCGGCGGCGGCATGGGTGCAGCGGGGCTCTTCGAAGTGCTGTGAAAATCCGCTGCCGGGGCAATGGGTTTCCGCCGCATCATCCACATCGATATGGACGCGTTCTACGCGTCCGTTGAGCAGCGCGACGATCAGGCGCTGCGCGGGGTTCCGGTCGCTGTCGGGGGCGCAGGTGCCCGCGGTGTGGTCGCCGCCGCGAGCTACGAGGCGCGCAAATTTGGCGTGCACTCCGCAATGGCCTCGGTCACGGCCCGCCGCAAGTGCCCCGAGCTCGTGTTTGTGTCGCCGCGCTTTGACGTCTACAGAGCGATCTCGCGGCAGATCCGCGGCATCTTCGCACGCTACACGCCGCTCATTCAGCCGCTGTCGCTGGACGAGGCCTATCTCGACGTGACCGCACCTTTGGTGGATCGAGGCTCGGCGACGGCGATTGCCGAAGAAATCAGGGCCGCCATCCGCCTCGAAACGGGTCTGACCGCTTCGGCCGGGGTGTCCTACAACAAGTTCCTGGCGAAGCTCGCGTCAGACTACCGCAAGCCGGACGGGTTGTTCGTGATCACGCCGCGCATGGGGCCAGCCTTTGTAGAGGAGCTGCCCGTCGGCAAATTTCATGGCGTCGGTCCAGTGACGGCGGCAAAGATGAACAAGCTCGGCATCCACACCGGGCTCGATCTGAGACAGCAGACGCGAGAGTTTCTGACGGCCCGCTTCGGCAAGGCAGGTGATTACTTCTACCGCCTGGCACGGGCCGAGGACGACCGGCCGGTGGTGCCCGATGAGCCGCGCAAGTCACTCGGTGTCGAGACGACCTTTGCACGCGACCTTCTGACTTGGGAAGAGGTGGCGCCGGCACTCGATCCGGTGTTGGCCAAGCTGTGGGCGGCTTACAGCCGGCACGGCCTGACCGCGCGGACGGTAACGGTGAAGATCAAATACGCGAACTTCCGGCAGATCACGCGCACCCGATCCTGCGCCGAGGCGATCACGTCACGAGCGATTATCAAGCAGCTCAGCCTCGATCTTCTTCAGCCACAGTTCCCGCCGGCGCGGGGTGTGCGGCTGCTCGGCGTCGCGCTGTCGAACTTCGATGCCCCGCTGATCGCGGAAAACCGCCAGCCAGCGCTCGCTCTGCGATAGCCACGGGATCCAAGGGCAACGGGTGCAAATCCGACCGGGGAGGAGCAGCAAGTTCATCGACGCGATCGAGCGCGATCTGCTAGGCTTCATCGGGTACCCGGCTGTTCAGGAAGAAAACCGATGAACGATACGATGACGCTTTCCCAGCGCGCTGACGCGCTCGAAGAGAAAATGAGCCGCGAGCTCGACTATATTGTCATCAAATCGCGGCTCTACAGCATGGCCGAGGGCGACATGAGCCCGGCGCCGAACGCCGGCGCGCTGATGGCGAAGAATCCGAACGCGCGCGTACTGATGGGCGACGATCCGCGCCTGCCGGCAATGCCGGAGAAGCCGACCCTGATCGATTTCTTTAAATACCGGTTCGGGCCTGCCGCACACCTGCTGCAGAGCGCCAAGCACGCGGTCAATGCCGGGCTGCCGGAGAAGATGGTGCTCGCCTGCCTGTTGCACGATATCTCGACGATCGGCTTCATCCGCGGCGACCACGGCTATTGGGGGGCACAGCTGGTCGAGCCCTATGTCGATGAGGAAGTGACCTGGGCGATCCGCTCGCACCAGGTGCTGCGGTTCTATCCCGACGAGTCGGTCGGCTACGATTACCCGCAATCCTATATCAAGTCGTTTGGCGCCGATTACCGCCCCGACCCCTACGTCGAAGAAGACTACGAGCGGATGCGTAACCACAAATGGTACATGTCGGGCCGGATGATTACGGTGCACGACATCTATTCGTTCGACCCGAATGCGGTCGTTGAGCTCGAAGAATTTACTGATGTGATCGGCCGCAATTTCCGCCAGCCGGAACAAGGGCTCGGCTTCGACAACAGCCCGGTCGCGCATATGTGGCGGGCGATGATCCGGCCGGCGAAATATCTGTAGGGTATCCGGATACCCCGGCGCGTGAAGGCATTCGCTTTGCCTTCACCGCTTCCGTGGGCAGCCATCCGAGGATGGGCACAACTCGGGCAAACGCGTCCGCCGTTGGTGTTCGTTTCCCGGCCATTAGCGAGACGACTGGAAGGCTCGGTTCCCCATGCCGCGGGACTTTCAGTGATCGAACCAAGGCCATTCGGCACCGCCTTCATGGGTGACGGCGCCGAGATTGGCCTGCCCGACGAGCTTTGCGTATTTGGCGAGGAGCCCGCTTTTGTGACGGGGTGCCGGCGGGCGCCATGAGGCACGACGCGCCGCCAGTTCGCTCTCGCCGGCGAACAGGTCCATGCGGCGGTTTGCGATGTCGATGCGCACCCGATCGCCGTCGCGGACCAGAGTGAGTGGGCCGCCGACTGCCGCCTCCGGCGATACATGGCCGACGCAGATGCCGCGGGTCGCTCCAGAAAAGCGCCCGTCGGTGACGAGTGCCACCTTTTCCCCCATTTGCTGGCCGTAGATGATCGCGGTCACCCCGAGCATCTCGCGCATCCCTGGGCCTCCGACCGGGCCTTCGTTCCGCAGGATCAGCACCTCGCCGGCGTGATAGGCTCGCGCCTCGACGGCACGAACACAGTCTTCTTCGCACTCGAATACGCGAGCCGGCCCCTCATGGATCAGGGCCGCGAGACCGGCCACTTTGATCAGTGCACCGTCGGGACAGAGATTACCTTTGAGCACGGCGAGACCGCCGTCCGGGGCCAAAGGCGCCCCGGTGGGGTGAACGACCGCCCCGTCCGGCGCTGCGGCCGACCCATAGGTCTCGGTGATTGTGGCTCCGGTCACGGTCAAGCAGCTGCCGTTGAGATAACCGCCGTCGAGCAGCGCGCGTAAAATCACCGCGGTGCCGCCGATGTCGTGCACATCCTTGGCCGTGAAACGCCCGCTGGGTCGCAGGTCTGCAATCAGCGGCGTCCGCCGGGATACGGCATCCACATCGTCGATATCGAACCGGATACCGGCCTCGTGCGCGATCGCTGGTATATGGAGTGCGGCGTTGGTCGATCCGCCGGTCGCGGCGACGACGGCGCAGGCGTTTTCGAGCGCTGCGCGCGTCACGATGTCCCGCGGTCGCGGCCCGCCGCGCGCCAACGCTTCCATGACAATGGCGCCGGCACGGCGGGCATGGTTGGCGCGCTCGACGTAGACTCCCGGGATCATCGACACGTTCGGGATGCTGAGCCCCAGCGCCTCGGAGACCATCGCCATCGTGTTCGCCGTGAATTGGCCGGCACAGGCGCCGATCGTCGGCAAGCATGACCGCTCGAGCCGGGCCAAGGTCGTCTCGTCCATCCTGCCGGTCATGACGGCACCGACTGCCTCGTAGGAATCGAGGATCGTCACATCGCGGCCGGCAAAGCGGCCCGGCAGCGCGCTGCCGCCATACATGAACACGGCGGGCACATTGCAGCGAAGCATGCCCATCAACGTCTTGTCGCAGCCGCCGAACCCGATGAGCCCGTCATAGGCAAGACCGTGCACGACCGCCTCGATCGAATCGGCGATCAGCTCGCGCGATACCAGCGAGAACTTCATTCCCTCGTGGTTCATGCCGATGCCGTCCGACATCGAGATC
>DATEQL010000627.1:0-4252 GCA_035272665.1 Allostellaceae bacterium | reverse complement strand
CCTCGGCCTGCGCCAGCGCACGGGCGACACGGCGCCAGCTGTCCTCGATCGTGCGGTCGATCGGCGTCCCGTCGGCGTCCTTCAGGCGGTATTTCGCAACCCAGATTTGCCGCGCGATCGGTGCGATACGGTCCGTGATCGATCCCGCGGGCGGCTCGACGATCATGTCCGTCGTGGTCATCCCTCTCGTAACGCGTCCTACGACGCTGTCATCGACGTCCACTGCGCCGTGTGGGGGCGGCCGGGGCAAGGGCGTCGCGGCATTTGGCCGAGGCGGGAGCGGACGCGACGAACCCTTGCGGCGGAGGCTCGCATGCGCGGCAGGTCCCCTGCCCCGTCATCCTGCCCATCGCGTCACAGCTCGCGTAACACGGTGGTGGTATCCGGGCCGTCGAGTCGCACAGAGCGGCGATGTAACCCGGCCGAAGGGCACTGCCCGCGCAGCCAGCCGAGGACGCGGTTCTTCTCCGCGAAACCCTTACCAAAGGGGAGCTTCAGCCGGGTGATCGGTCCCAGCCCCCGATGAACGCTTCGACCGCATCGTGCAGCAGCACGTGCCGTGCCTCGGCCGCAGAAAGGCCTTGTCGTAACCTCCGTGCCAAAAGTGCCGATCTGGAAAGTGCGTCATTTCAATTGGTTACGCCGAACTTGGCTGTGTATCTCATTGATATCACGAGAGAATCAGCTTTTCAGCCCAATGCGCGCTGCTGCGCGGCCGACCGTGCGCGGCCAAGCAGGCTCGATGCGTGTCGCGCGAAGTCGAAGGTCAGGATGCCGCGCATGTTGATGTGCTTGTGCCCGATCGGCGCAAGCTGGCTCAGCACCGCGTCGGCGTGATCGGTCGGCGCCTGGTCGATCATGGCCTGGAGACAATGGGTGTTCCAGGCCATGATGATGTTGGCCAGCAAGGTCAGGGCACCCGAGATGGCCCCGAGTTGCTCGGTCGTGCGGCCGTGCTTGGCGGTGATCATGCCGTTGTGGATGGCGCGCTGCAGGCTGTGCACGGCTTCGCCCTGATTGAGCAGATCGAGGACTTCGACGCGGAAGACCGGATTGCCAAGATAGTCGCACAGATAGAGCGTGCGGAGCAGCTTTCCCAACGCGTCACCGGCGTCATAGACGGGGTCCCCGGCGGCCGCCGACCCGAACCGGTCGAGCGCCTCGGTCGCGGGGTACCAGCCGTGCTTGACGGAGGCGCCAAGTCGCAGCAGTCCGTCCCAACCTCGGCTGATCCTTCGTCTGGAAACCGTTTCGGCCACGATCGGCCGCAGGATCTCGGGAACATCGAGCCCCTTTGGCAGGTAGAGCCTGCGTTTCTTCAGGCGGGCAAGCCGCGGGCACAGATCGAAGCCGACCAGCTTGGCGAGCGTCATCGCGAAATGCGTGAAGCCGTGTGTATCAACGGCGACACGTTCGAGTTGATCGACCTGGCGCTGGCGCAAGGCGCCTTCGATGGCCGCACCCGCTTGCCGACGGTTCAGGACGATCGGCTGATCGTAGAGGATGCCCCACTGATCAAGCACGTGCGCGTAGGTCCCGACCGCGTAGGTTCGCCGCCGCGGGTCGAGGCGCGCCGACCAGAGATAGCGCGTCGCCTCGAGGCTCATCATGTCGGCCGAGGCGAACAGACCGCGTCCCCAGAGGTTGGCGACGGGATGCTCACGCATGAAGCGGAGCACTGCGTCATTGGCCGCGCGCAGCCGTCCCTCCGTTTCGATCCTCAGCACCATCTGTCCGACGCTGTCGGCATCGACCGCCGGCACCATGCGCACGAGGTCGGCCACGGCGAGATCCGAGCCGAGGGCGAGCAGCCCGGCATAAAGCGTCACCAGTTCCTGCTCCGATCGGGCCGGACGCCCGAGCAGGATCCAGGAGAACCGGGTCAGGCCGTCGATGTCGATCAGCACTTGCGGCAGCTCGACGCCGCCGGCGGCGCGCGCGAACGCCTGGCGCGCCGCCTCGACGCGCGGATCTTTTGGTTCCGGCTGGCGGCGCGGCAATCGGAGCTGGTCTCCGTCGATCGCCACCGTGCCCGCGGTGACCGCTTCGGCCAATGCAGCAAGCCCGGCCGTCAGGCCCGCTTCCAGGCGCTGAAGATATTTCTCCGCGCTGGCCGGCAGATCGAGGTCGCGGATGAAACGCCCCCGGTCGCGCCGCCAAAGCTTCAGGGGGATCAGTTCGTCCTCGGGCGCGCGGTGGGACAGGCTGTGACGGACCGAGACCGAGCGGTTGCGCACCGCCCGCTTCAGGGCCATCAGGGTCGCCGCACGAAAGCAGCCCAGCGCCGCCACCCGATCCGGCTGGTCGATCAGCCCCTGCCACGACGGCCCAAACGGTTGGGACGTTCCGCTTGGCAAGGCCGTGGCGGACGATGCGGCGAGCGAATCGAGTGTCGCGAAGGCGGCGGCGAGCCGATGGTCGGCCGGAACGATCAATGCCGCCGCGCGCGCGGTCTTCAGCAGCCGAGCCAGATCCTGCGACTTGCGTCCCAGTTCCTGGCGGATGGCGACGACCTGGGTGGCCTCGCGCTCCGCGGCGAAGGGTGCGATCAAGCCGGCAAGCCGCGACCGCAACGCGACGGCGTCGAGCGTCTCGTCACCCGCCAGGCCCGCGAGATCTCCGAGCAGTTGGCGAAAGCGTCGCAACCGGCTGGCCCTGGCTTCCTCCGCGCGTTCGCGGGCGCCGCGCCACTGCGCCGCGATCTGGTGGTCGAGCAGCGTCAGGCCCGCATCCGTCACGCGCAGCAGCGTCAGGCGCAGGAAGCAGGCGACCTCGATCGTCCGATGCGGATCCTTGACCCGCGTCAGCGCCGCGGGCTTGCGCGCGGTCATCCGCTTGGCGAAATGCTGCAGCCCGACCAGCGGCAGATCCGGCAGGACCAGTCGGTCCGCTCCCAATTGCTTGAGGAAGCCGACCTTCTCGATCTGCTGTTCGAGGCCTTTGACCGCCTTGCTCGACGGCACGGCCCCCAACCATTCGAGGTGGTTTTTCTCCTCACCCTCGATCAACGCCAACAGGCGCGGCACCCAGATCTCGCGCTCGGACGGCACCGCCGATGTGATCGTCTTGAAAAGTACCTGCTCATGGTGTCGCCGCGCGGCGATAACGAGACGCGTGATGTCGCGCTCACGGAGCAAAAGGTAATGATGCTCAACCAGCCACGCGCGGGCGCATCCCATGAGCTCCACATGGTCGAAGATGACGGCGGCTTCCTGGCGAAGATAAGCCACCAGCCCGCGTTCGGCATGCGGTGTGAGCTCGCTGCGCCCGAGCAGTCGCAGCGCCGACGCGTGATGTTCGAACAAAGTCCTGCGACGCCGGCGATAGAATGCCCGGATCGAGGCGATCCGCGGCGGCACGCAATCGAGTTGCCGGCCAAGGTGATCGAGGATCTCCGATGGAATGAGTTCCACGGAATTGAGTGTGGTGCCGGTCATCTTGAGGAAGCCGACTTGCAGCCCGAGCGCCAGCCGGTTCAGGGGACCGCGGCGTTCTCGAACCTGGGCGAGCTCGTGCGCGTCGAGAGTGAAGAAATGCTCGATCTCGAGCGCCGACAGCGTCGCGGGGAATCGCTCCTCACCGAGATATCGGTGCTCCCATCGACGCATCGGCGGGGTCTTCGTCGGGCGGACCATGGTGTCTGGAATGACTGCGCTCCCATGATGGGGCTTGGTGCCGGCGGAATGGCCGCCGTCGATATTGCCATTCCCGGTGATGCACAAACGATCGTCTGCGCATCGCGACATCGTGGCGAGCAGAAACAACACCTTGCACCGCGCGAAATCCTGTTGCCAAATTGGCGTCCAAGGCAACAGGATTGGGCGACGCTTGCCATGCTGCTTGGCTACGCCCGCGTATCGAAGGCCGACGATCAGGACACAGCCGCACAGGTCGGCACCCTGAAGGCGGCCGGCTGCAGGCGTGTCTATGAGGAGCGAGCCTCCGGCGGACGTTGGGATCGCCCCGAGCTACGCCGCCTCCTCGATCAGCTGCGGGAGGGCGATACGCTCGTCGTCTGGAAACTCGATCGCCTGTCGCGCTCGCTCAAGGATTTGCTGCACATCCTGGAGAAGATCGACGCCGCGGGTGCCAACTTCCGCTCCCTGACCGAGGCGATCGACACCTCCGGTGCGGCCGGACGCATGATGATGCAGATGCTCGGCTGCTTCGCCGAATTCGAGCGCGCCATGGTGCGCGAGCGAACCCGCGCCGGTCTGCAGGCGGCCCGCGCGCGCGGCCGTACGGGCGGGCG
>DATEQL010000626.1:0-17208 GCA_035272665.1 Allostellaceae bacterium | reverse complement strand
GTGGCGCGGCTCGCTGAGGGATCCATTCCGTCACTTTGGAACGTAAAAGGTGCCGTCCTGCGAGCGCCAACCAATCCGGTAGTGACGATCTACCGCATAAAGCATATCGTCGGTGAAGCGGCTGAATTTCCTCCAGTGATGTAGAATGTGACAGGAGGCGGCTTTCCGATCGTCACAGATATCGGCGCGCAGCTGCACCACCGCGAACTCCTCGGCGGCGATACGCCGAATGAGCTGGCTTTGGTCGAGCCGGCCGGCCAGGATGAGCTGGCGTGAATTGAAAGGATCGAGTGTGAACGGCTGGCCGGCCTGGTAACACAGAAGCAAACTCTCACAAATCGCCGGCCCGTGCTTCTCCGATATGTACTCCGCTTCAGCCAAAAAGGACCGCTCGGCTTGGCGGTTGACTTCCAACAAGCTGCCGGCATGGTAAATTTGCGCAAAAGCCTGCGGGCTCCTCCCCAAGATCGGCTGGGCGAGCAAGAGCGGTGCAAAAGCGACCGCGACCTTAGCAAGTCGCTCGTGAGCGGATGCTCCCAAGATCACGTGCTTGCGCAGCCCGTGGAGCATCACTCCCGCAGCGACAGCGAGAAACACCGCTGCGTCTTGAAACATGTTGTAAGAGGTCCCCTCAAAGCCCGAGAAAATCGTGGCGACGGAAATCGAAGTAATGCCATAGGCGGCGAGGATGCGTCGATCGCCAGAAAAAACGGCGCGGGCTAACAAGAGAATTACTGCCAGGGGGAACTCTCCGAACCGCAGATACTTCATCAAATGGTAGTGCGCGCCGTGCCGGGTGAAAATCCGAGGCGACAGCAGATGATCGAGAAAAGTCCCGCCTGCGACGAAGTAGGTGAGCCCAAGGCAGCCAACGGTAAAGCCGGCGCAGCAGCCGAGCCAGAAAGGCAGCCGGCGCGGCGAGCGGATCGCGATATCGAAGGTGATCGCGATCGGGATCGCTATAACGTTGTGCTTGACGAAAGCGCCGAGCGTCACGAGGAGCGCGGTCCGCAATAGGCTAAGCCGATCCGGCGGTCTGGAAATATAGCTGACGAGGCCTGCCAGCATCATCGCTTCGCCCAAGGTCTGTGGATCGTCGACCGCGACCCAGGCGGGCGCGACGAGATAGCAAAATCCCAGGGAACAGGCTCCGCCGAAGACCGCATCGACCCGGTCACCGCCGAAGCGGCGTACCGCGGCGGCCGACAGCACGCCTACCGCAACGAAGGACACCAGCGCGATTATCCGCCCGCTCAACAGAGGGTTGTTGACAATGAAATTAACGCCGGCCACCGCCAAGAAGGAGAAGATCGGATAATTATTCACACGCCAATAGTCGTCATCATAAATAAGTTCATGATCGATAAGTCTCTGGGCGTTATAGACATTCCATCCTTCATTATAATTTCTTTCGAAGGTGAAGCCGATCGAAAGCAGGTTACCGGCGGTCAGCGCGATTGCACAAACCAAGACGAAACTGGCAAAGATGAGGAGGGAGCTCGTCGCGGGCCAAGACAATGATGATTTCGTGCCAACCGACAAGACGTGAAGATGCTGAGCTTCCGTCTGCAAGGTCATAAAATCTCTGCTCCGTCATTCCGGAATTAGGACAGGATGATTGGCTGACGCGCCGCCAAAGTCGTGTCGTAGCGAGCTCTGGCTTAGCTAAGTGGGGTGGCTAGCCGTGTGTTTTCGCCGCATCTCCGCTCGGCAGCTCAGCGGCATCGGCGCACGGCGGGACAATGCGGGCGACCAGCCACGGAAAAGCGTCCGACAGATCCTGCTTTCCTGAATGCAGCGAGGCGATTTAGTGATCACGATCGACAGACCAAGACGGTTATCGGGCAGACTGCGGCTGCGAGTCGAGCCGACAGAATGGATAGACCACCGGGATTGCTCTAACGGCGGGATGCCCGGGCCATCGGCCTTTCGAAGGGCTGCGGACCCTCGACCATGATGAACAGGCGGAGAATCGCACACCCGACTACCACGGCACCGGAGAGGGGTTGGTCAGGCTCGACAAGACTGACCCTTCATCGCACGACCCTCGAGAAATTGTAGCGGGAGCGGCGGGAGGCGCGCTCGGCAGTCGAACAAGGATTTCGCGATAGATCCAACAAGCCCGCAAGTCAACGCTGGAGATCCGCTAACCGTTGGGCTTGGGAAATGCGGCTGGCCCGACCGAAGCGGGTTGCCTATGATCCGCTGCCGATGGCGAGCCTCGACCGCTACATTCTGCGACAGTGCTTTGGTGTCATGGTCTTCGTGACGGCCGCACTGAGCGCCGCGATCTGGCTCGCCCAATCTCTCCGGTTGATCGATCTGATCGTCAACCGTGGTTTGTCGATCGAGGTATTTCTCTACCTTGCATTGCTGATTCTGCCCCGCTTTCTCGATATCGTGTTGCCGATCGGCGTGTTCATCGCCGTGCTCTTTACCTTCAATCGTTTGACCCTCGAGAGTGAGCTCATCGTGATGCGCTCGGCGGGGTTGAGCCATCTTGAGCTCGCCAAGCCCGTGTTGATCCTGGCAGGCATTGCCTTTCTCGTTCTGATGAGCCTGTCTGCCTATTTCCTCCCCGCATCGAACCGCGCGTTCAAAGATCTGCAGTTCGAGATCCGCAACCGCTTTGTGGCGAGCCTGCTCCAAGAGGGAACCTTCACGACGATTTCGGACAAGCTCACAATCTATATCCGCGGCCGTGACGAGCGGGGAGAACTCGTCGGGCTGCTGATCAACGACAACCGCGAGCCGCAGCGGCCGGTCACGATCCTTGCCGAACGCGGCGTCTTCGCCGATACGCCAGCCGGATCCCGCATCATCATGGTCAATGGCAACCGCCAGCAATTCGATCCCGAGACCCGCAAGCTTTCACTGTTGACCTTCGACCGTTACACGCTCGATCTCGACAGCTTGCACGACGCACCGGTTGTGCGCTTTCGCGAGGCCCAGGAGCGCTTCCTCGACGAGCTGTTCTTTCCGCCGGCGGATACCGACCCCGCGCTGCGCCTCGGCTTAATCATTGAGGCGCATCAGCGCATTCTGATCCCGCTCTCTGCCCTGAGCTTCTCTTTGATCCCACTCGCCTGCCTGCTTCCCGGAGAGTTCAACCGGCGCGGACAACTGAAACGTACTCTACTAGCGATTGTCATCGCGTTCCTATACGAGTTGCTCGATATCGGCGTGAACGATCTGGCTTCTCGCTCCGCTGCAGCGATTCCGCTGATGTATGCCATCAATCTCTTTCCGTTTATCTTTGGGCTCGCAATCCTCCTGCGCAGGAACGTAAAGCTCGGCTTCCGGCGGCCCAGATTGGCCGCTGACATCGTGTGACGGTGGGGGTGGTTGTCTTTGCAACTCGCGAAAACCCTGTCCTCCTACATCGCCCGCCAATTTTTCGCATGGTTCTCCGGCGTCTTCATGGCGATGGTGATCGTCACCTTTCTGCTCGACTATCTCGAGCTGATCCGCCGCAGCGGCACAAGGATGCAGGCCACGTTATGGGTGCTGCTCGAGATGGCGGCCTTGAAGCTACCGCATACGGCGCAAGAGGTGCTGCCCTTCGCTATCCTGTTCGGAACGATGCTCGCCTTCTGGCGGCTGACCCGCAACCACGAGCTCGTCATCGCCCGAGCGGCCGGTGTTTCCGTGTGGCAATTCCTGACGCCTGCCGTGCTGGTGGCGTTGCTCGTCGGCATCATCGCCGTGGCGGTGTTCAACCCGGTCGCTTCTTTGATGGAAGCAGCCTATGAGAGGCTGGAAAGTCGCATCCTGCGCCAAGGGTCCGACCAGCTGTCGCTTTCCGATTCGGGGCTGTGGCTCCGACAAAGCGACCAAGCCGGCAACCAGATCATCATCCACGCCGAGAAGCTCGCCCCGCGGGACCTCATCCTCGATACGGTGACCCTGTTTTTCTTCAACGATCTGACGCGCTTCACCTCGCGCATCGACGCGCGAACGGCAAAGCTCGAGAACGGTGATTGGTTAATCGAGGCCGGCATCCGCTCGCTACCGAACGAGCCGCCCGAGCCGTTCGCCGAGTTGCGTCTGCCGACGACGCTGACGCCGCGCAAGATCGAGGAGAGCTTCGCGTCTCCGGATACGATGTCGTTCTGGGATTTGCCCGGCTTCATAACTTTGCTCGAGCAGTCGGGCTTCCCGGCGCAGCGCCATCGGCTGCATTTCAACGTTCTGCTTGCCCGCCCGTTTCTACTGTGCGCGATGGTCCTGGTCGCCGCGACGTTCAGCCTGCGCATGCAGCGGCGCGGCGGCGCAACCTTGATGATTGTCGGCGGTGTGGTCAGCGGGTTTCTGCTGTACTTTTTATCGGACATCGTCTTCGCTTTCGGGCTCTCCGCCAAGGTGCCGGTAACGCTTGCCGCCTGGACGCCGACCGGGGTGAGCTTGATCTTTGGCGCCTCGATGCTGCTTCACCTGGAAGACGGTTGATGGCGGACCGCCGGAGCTGCGGTGGGCACCGGTTCTTTGACGCAATCATCATCGGCACACTCTGGGGCTGGCTTGTCGTCGGCGCGGCAATTCCGGTTCGCGCTCAAATCATCCCGGGTAGCGGTTCGCCGCAGGATCAGAACGCCCCGATCGTTTTTCGCGCCGACGAGGTCGAGTACGACGAACAGCTCGCGCTGACCGTTGCCCGGGGACACGTCGAAATTTCACAGAGCGGGCGGGTCCTGCTCGCCGACACGGTCTCCTACAACCAGCGCAGCGACACCGTCACCGCGTCCGGGAATGTCAGCTTTTTGCAGCCGACCGGCGAGATCCTTTTCGCCGATTTCATGGAGTTGCGGGATTCGATGAGCGAAGGCTTCGCCAAGAACGTGCGGATGCTGCTCGCCGACCGGTCACGGCTCGCGGCCAACACCGCACGCCGTACCAACGGCAACCGGACCGAGCTGCGGCGGGGCGTCTACTCCCCGTGCGACCTTTGCAAGAATGATCCGAGTGCGCCGCCGGCGTGGCAACTCAAGGCTCGCGAGATCGACCACGACAAGGAACTGCAGCTGATCGAGTTCCGCGATGCCACGATGGAGATCGACGGCTGGCCTGTCTTCTATTCGCCCTACATTTCTACACCCGACCCCTCGGTAAAGCGCGCCAGCGGCTTCTTGATCCCGTCAATCGGCGGCTCGAATACGCTCGGCGCCAATGCGACGATCCCTTATTACTGGGTGCTGGGACCCGACAAGGATCTGACGCTCACGTCGCGTTTCATGACCCAAGCGGGCGCGCTACTCACCACCGACTACCGCGAGCGCTTTGGTAACGGGAACCTCGATGCCCTCTTCAGCGTCAATCACAGCAATGTCGGGACAGGCGGCAGTTCGTCGAACGAGGGAGAGCAATGGCGCGGACAAATCAACGAGCACAGCGTGTTCGACCTCGACGAGACCTATCGGACCGGCCTCGACGTGCAGTACGTCTCGGATCAGACCTTCCTGACCCGTTTTGGCTTTGGCAACCCGCTGCTGAACGCGATGACCAGCCGCGGATATCTCGAAGGCTTCGAGGAGCGCGCATCGACCGACATCAACAGCTACGTCTTTCAGCCGCTGCTGCCCGGCATTGGCGATTCGACACAGCCTATCGTCCTGCCGGTCGCCAACCGCAACTGGCAAAGTGAGCCCGATGCGCTCGACGGCCGGTGGAACCTCAACGCCAACACTCTCGACATTGTTCGCAGGGAGGGCACGCAGACGCGACGCCTGTCGCTCGGTTCGGAATGGGACCGGACCTTCCGGGACGGCATCGGCGGACAATACAATTTTTCGGCGAGCCTGCGCGGCGACGGCTACTCGGTAAGCAATCTGAGCCCGCTGTCGAACCCCGACCTGCCGTCTGCCTTCTTCCCGGTCAACGGGCAGCCGGCGGCAGCGCCGACACCCACCAACTTTGTCACCGGCCGGGCCTTCCCGCAGGTCGGCCTCGTCTGGAGCTATCCGCTGATCCACCGCGGCGAGGAGATGACGGAATTGATCGAGCCGATCGTCGGCGGCTTCGCCGGACCCTCCAGCGGCAACCGGCGAAACATCCCGAACGAGGACAGCCTTTCCTTCGAATACAGCGACTCCGATCTGTTCCGTCGCGACCGCTTGGCGGGATACGATATTCTCGATACCGGCCAACGTGTCGATTACGGGGCCAAGCTCGGACTCTACGACAAGGAAGGGGGCAGCTATCGGCTGTTGATCGGCCAGAGTTATCGCGCCCAGCCCAATCTGTTCCTGCCGTTGGGTTCGGGCGCCGAAAACCGGCTTTCGGATGTGGTCGGGCGCGTGGTGCTGTCGCCGAATTCCTATCTCGATTTGATCTACCGCTTTCGTTTCGACACGAGCCCTTTCGTCAACTCCTTAGAGCAGGTCGGCGTGAGCGCCGGACCGTCAAGCCTGCGCATCTCCGGCTCGTATATCTACCTTCCGCCGCAACTGCAGAGCCAGGTCGTGACAAACCCTACCACCAGTCAGAACGTCCTGTACGGCAAGCGCGACCAGTTGAACTTCAGTGTGACCGCGAAGCTCACGCATTATTGGTCGCTGCAGGCGGCCCAGACGGTCAACCTGACCAGCAGCACGACGGTCGTCAACGGCGTCGCGGCGCCGCCGGCGTCGAACGCCAGCCTCAGTGCTTCGTTGTCGGCGATCTACCAGGACGAATGCATGGCCTTTATCGGCTCGGTGAGCCAATCGGGGATCCGCAACGGCGACGTCACCCCCGGGGTGGCGGTGCTATTCAGCGTCGTGTTCAAGAACCTCGGCGAGATCGGCGGCAACGTCGCCGAGATCAGCGGGATTCCGCTTCCGTGAAGTCTTATGCAGAATACCGCACCGCGCTTCCAAGCTGCCAACCCGTGCAGGCGACATTTTTGCCGCAGTGGTGTAGGCTGGTGCCGATCTATCGCAGCGCAGGGGTAGTGTCGATGACCATAATTCGGTGGCTCGGCGTTCTGCTGATCGGTTTGACCGGCTCTTCGAACGCTGCGATGCCGACGCCTGCGCATCGCGCCCCGGCACAGCCGCCCGCGGCGGAATCACCGGGCGATCAGGGCGTGGAGACCCGCATTGCTGCGGTCGTCAACGACGAGGTCATCTCAGTAGCCGACCTTCGGTCGCGTCTCAGGATGGTCATGCTCTCCTCGAACTTTCCCGACTCGCCGGAGACCCGACAGCGCATCGCCGGCCAAGTATTGCGGACGATCGTTGACGAAAAACTGCAGATGCAGGAGGCTAGACGTCAAAACGTCACCGCCACCGATGAGGAGATTAAAAAAGCGATCTCTCAGATCGAAAAGCAGAACAATATGCAGCCGGGCCAGCTGGACGAGGTTTTAAAGACGCATGGCGTCGATCGTTCAGCGCTCATCGACCAACTAACGGCTTCGATCGTGTGGGCAAAGCTGGTGCGGCGTCTCGTCGCGCAAACCAATGCAGTTTCTGATGAAGAGATCGATGACGCGCTGAAACGCCTGAAGGAGAGCGCCAACGAGCCGCAGAGCAGGGTCGCGGAAATTTTCCTCGCCGTCGACAACCCGCAGCAGGAGGACGAAGTGCGCCGGCTGGCGGAACGGCTTATCGAGCAGATGAAACAAGGCGCCCGGTTTTCCGCGGTCGCCCAACAGTTCTCGCAATCCCCGACGGCCGCCGTCGGTGGCGATATGGGCTGGCTGCGTCCGGAGGAGCTCAACTCGGATCTCGCCAAAGCGGTGACGCAGATGCGGCCGGGAGAGCTGTCGCCGCCGATCCGGACCGCGACCGGCTATTACCTGATGCTCGTTCTCGACCGGCGCACCGGGCGCTCGGGTGCGAGCGAGGAAGAGACCGTACTGCATCTCGTGCAGGTGGTCTTCCCGCTACCGCCTCAGGCGAGTGAAGCGATGCGGCGTACCGCGCTGGCCGACGCGGCGAATACCAAGGCCACCGCGAAGAGTTGCACGGAAATGCTGAAAATCGGCAAAGAGAAGGGCTCGCCGCAACTGTCAAGCGAAGGTCGTCTGCGGATTAGCCAGATCGCCCCCGCGATGCGCAATATCGTGGCCGGACTGGAGGTCGGACAGGCTTCGCAGCCGATTGTCCAGAAGAACGGGGTCGGTGTGATCATGGTTTGTGAGAAGACCTCGCAGAACTCGACCTTGCCGTCCCGCGACGAGGTCGCCGATCGGCTGGCGCGCCAACGAGCCGAAAACCTGGCCCGCCGCTACCTGCGCGATTTGCGCCGCACCGCCTTCGTCGACGTCAGGGTTTGAGCCAGGCGATGCCGCCGCTCGTCGTGACGATGGGCGAGCCCGCCGGGATTGGCGGCGAGATCGCCCTCAAGGCGTGGCTCGGGCGTGGCGCTGGCGTTCCTCCTTTCTACCTGATCGATGACCCAGATCGCCTCGCAGCGCTGGCTCGGAGGCTCGGCTGGCGAGTGCCGGTTCGACCGATCGGTGCTCCCGAGGAGACGCTGGGGGTGTTCGCCGAGGCCCTGCCGATCGCGCCGATCGGCGTCGCGCTTCACGGGCGGCCGGCGCATTCCGATCCCGCCGACACCCCGGCCATCCTCGGCGCAATCGAAACCGCGGTCCGCGACGTCATGAGCGGACGCGCCGCAGCGCTCGTTACCAACCCGATCCACAAGGACAGCCTTTATCGCGCTGGCTTCCGGTATCCAGGGCACACCGAATATCTCGGGGCGCTCGCCGGGATCGCCACGACCCCGGTGATGATGCTCGTATGCCCGAGCTTGCGCGTCGTGCCGGTCACTGTCCATCTGGCGCTGCGCCAAGCCATCCAAGACCTTTGCGCGCCTGCGATTGTTCACGCCGGCTGCGTCACGGCAACGGCGCTGCGACAGAATTTCGGCATTGCCGCTCCGGTTCTCGCCGTGGCTGGGCTCAACCCGCACGCTGGCGAAGCGGGCGGTCTCGGGCGCGAGGAGATCGAGATCATCGGGCCGGCCATCGCCGAGTTGCGCGCCGCCGGCATAGACGCCCGAGGGCCACTGGCGGCCGACACGATGTTTCACGTCGAGGTCCGCCGATCCTACGACGCAGCGCTCTGCATGTATCACGATCAGGCGTTGATCCCGATCAAAACTATCGACTTCCATGGCGGGGTGAACGTCACGCTGGGCCTACCCTTTGTGCGGACCTCGCCGGATCACGGGACCGCGTTCGCAATCGCCGGCCGCGGCGTCGCGCGAGCGGAAAGCCTGATTGCCGCGTTGCGGCTGGCGGCCGCTATGGCAGCGAAGCGGATGGTCGCCGACTGAAATCTGCCGATAGAGTCTCGTCGTCTGATCCGGCCGCGGCCTCGCTGCCGTCGGTGCGCGAAGTCATGGCACAACACGAGATCGTCGCGCGTCGGCACCTCGGTCAGAATTTCCTGCTCGACCTCAACCTGACGGGTCGGATTGCCCGGGCGGCGGGGCGGCTCGACCATGCTACGGTCGTTGAGATCGGTCCCGGTCCCGGCGGTTTGACGCGGGCATTGCTCGCGGCGGGCGCGCGCCGGGTCGTAGCGATCGAGCACGATCGGCGTTGTCTCGCGGCGCTTGGCGAGCTGGCTGCGGCTCATCCGGGGCGACTCGAACTCGTCGCCGGCGACGCGCTCGAACTCGACCCGGCGACGTTGACGCAGGAACCCCGCAAGATCGTCGCAAACCTGCCCTACAACATCGCCACCACGCTCCTCGTCGGCTGGCTCGCGCGCATTCGGGAGTACGAGAGCCTAACCTTAATGTTTCAGCGCGAGGTCGCCGAGCGCCTCGTCGCTGAGCCGCGCAGCAAGGCCTACGGACGACTCTCGGTGCTGGTTCAATGGGTCGCCGATCCGCGCATTCTGTTCGATGTGCCGGCCCGCGCTTTTATGCCGCCCCCGAAGGTGACGTCGAGTGTCGTCGGCATCGTTCCCCGCGCTGCGCCCCTTTTTGCGGCGACGAAGATCGAGCTCGAGCGGGTAACTGCTGCTGCTTTCGGTCAACGCCGGAAAATGCTGCGCAACAGCCTGAAGAAACTCGGGGTCCCGGTCGAATCGCTGCTCCAGCGCGCTGGAATCGCCCCGACGAAACGTGCCGACGAACTCTCGGTCGCCGAGTTCTGCGCGCTCGCGCGGGCTGCGGAGCGAAGCCGAGCAATGCTGCCCTGAAGCGCCTGGCGATCAGCCGACCCGCAGGCGATTGACGAAGTCGGTCAGGCCGAGCTGCCGTTTGCGGCGCAGCCTCTCAGCGGCGACGATGGCCTGTACCTGAGTGATGCTGTCCTCAATATCGTGGTTGATGATCACATAATCGTATTCCGACCAGTGGCTCATCTCCTCGGCCGATTTCGCCATCCTTGCCGCGACGACGGCTGCGCTGTCCTGGGCGCGAGCGCGCAGCCGCGCCTCGAGCGCGGCAAGGCTGGGGGGCAGCACGAACACAGAGACAAGATCGTCGCAGACGCTCTTAGCCAATTGCTGCGTACCCTGCCAGTCGAGGTCACCGACAACGTCACGCCCGGCGGCCAGTGCCTCCTCGATCGGCCGGCGTGGGGTCCCGTAGGAGTGTTCGAAGACATTCGCATGTTCCAGCAACTCGCGCTGCGCAACCATTTCGTTGAAGCGGCGGCGGTCGATAAAGAAATAGTCTCGACCCTCGACCTCCTCGCTGCGGCGTCGGCGAGTCGTAACCGACACCGATAGATCCAGCCCGGGATCACGCTCGACGAGCCGGCGAGTGATCGTTGTTTTCCCCGCCCCAGAGGGCGAGGAGAGGACCAGGAGAAACCCGCGGCGCTGGATCCTCATTCGATGTTCTGCAACTGCTCGCGAAACTGTTCGACAGCGGCTTTGAGCGACAGCCCAATGCGCGTCAGCTCGATATCGGCCGATTTCGAGCATAGCGTATTGGCTTCGCGGTTCAATTCCTGGCAGAGGAAATCCAGCCGGCGACCGACGGCCTCTCCTTGTTGCAGCAGATCGCTCGCCTGCTCGATGTGAGCGCGCAGCCGCTCGAGCTCCTCGCGGATGTCGGCGCGAGCCACCAGCAACGCGATCTCCTGAGCCATCCGCTCCTCCGGCATGCCTGGTACGAGATCGGCGAGACTCGCCAACATCTTCTGGAACCTCTCGCGAATCGAAGTCGGCTGAGCGGCGGCACATCGTTCCGCCGCGTCGACGAACGCCGCCATCTCATCGATCTGGCCGCACAACAAGACGGCAAGCCGTGCACCCTCTTCGGCTCTGGCGGAGGCCAGCCGATCGAGCACCGTCGCCCAGCTATCCAGCACCACGAGTTTGCGCTCCTCGATCACCGCATCGTCCTCGTCCTCGACCGTCTCGACGACACCGCGCAACGCCAATAGACCGTCGAGGCGCGGCGGGGCGGCCTTGATCTCGCCCGCGAGTTCGTTCATCAGCGTGAGGAGCTGGGCTAGTACCGCACGATTGACGCGCACCGCCGGCGCCGTGGCCCGGATGACGACGAGACTGGCGGAGAAACTGCCGCGGTGAAAGCGCTGCGCCAACATGGCACGAAGCCGAGGCTCTAGCGCGTCGAACCCGGCAGCTAGCCGCAGCCGCAGATCGAGCGACTTGCCGTTGACGCTCTTTGCCTCCCAGGCCCACGAGATGCCGCTCTCGTCACCCTCCACCCGCGCGAACCCCGTCATGCTGGCTACGCTCACGCCCGCTACGCTCCCTCTCGCTCACCCAACGGTTATAGCCTCGCCCGGCGGCGTCAACAACGACGCCCACACCCGGCCGCGGGGGTTAGCCACGGGGGTTACCGGACGGTTCGACCCTCCGCTTCTTCCCGCGAGAGATGAGCGGGTCCTTCCGCGCCGGGCTCGGCCGACGCGTTGCGGCGGTATTGGGTTACATTGCGGTTGTGCTCGGCGAGGGTCTTGGCAAAGACATGCCCACCGGCTCCGTCCGCGACGAAATAGAGGTCATCGCTCGGCGCCGGCCGGGCAACGGCACGCAGTGCCGCAAGCCCGGGATTGTCGATCGGCCCGGGCGGCAACCCTTTAACGACATAAGTATTATACGGAGAGGCGATCGCGAGGTCGGCGCGGGTCAGCGCGCGATCGATTTTCTTTGCTCCCTTATCGCTCAAAGCATAGATCACACTCGGGTCGGATTGCAGCGGCATGCCCAGCCGCAACCGATTGATGAAGACCGCCGCGATGCGCGGCCGCTCGTCGTCCCGCGCCGCCTCCTTTTCGACCAGCGAGGCGAGGATCAGAAACTCTCGTGGGGTAGCCAACGGCAGGTCTGCCCGACGTTCCGCCCAGGTCGCGGCAAGGGTATGCTGCATCGCGCGATGCATGCGGTCGAGCATATCCTTGCGCTGCTCGCCATAACTGTAGATGTAGGTGTCAGGCATCAGGGCGCCCTCGGGCGGCAGCGCACCGGGATCGCCCTCAAGCGCGAGGGCGGAGCGCACGAGCGCCAAGGTTTCGACGCTCGTTAGTCCCTCGGGGATCGTCAGCCGATGCCTGACGATCTTGCCGGCGGCGAGGATGTCGATTGCCTCGAGTGGGCTGGCGCCGGCTGGGAACTCGTATTCCCCCGCCAGCAGCGTTGAGCCATGGCCCGAGAGCACCGCACCGAGCTCGAACGGGACGCGGTGTCGGATCACCCCCTCCTCTGCCAAGAGAGCCGCGACGGCGGCAAGGCTAGTGTGGGGCGGGATCACGATCGAGCGTGGTTCGGCGAGCGGACCCGGTCCACTGATCTCCCGATAGACCCAGCACCCTGCCCCACCGACCAACGCCAGGATCACCGCCGCGGCAAGTGTCGCCCAGCCCAGCAGTCGAAAGAAACCGTACATCGTCCGAAATCCCGCCCCGCTGCCGTGAGCTTCCAGTCAGGGCGGACCTGCGAAGATCAGAGACGCATTAGTCCCGCCGAAGCCGAAGGAATTGGAAAGCACGTAGCGCACCTTGCGCTCCTTCGCCTGCCTCGGCACCAGATCGATGTCGCAGGATGGAGACGGGTTGTCGAGATTCAACGTCGGCGGCACCACCCCGTCGCGGATGGCCAAAATCGAGAAGATTGCCTCGACACTCCCGGCGGCGCCGAGCAGATGCCCAATCGCCGATTTCGTAGAAGACATCGAGAGCTCGTAGGCATGCCCGCCAAATAGGCGCTTAACGGCACCGAGCTCAACCTCGTCGCCCAGCGGGGTCGAGGTCCCGTGGGCGTTGATGTAGTCGATCCTGTCTGGCGCGAGACCGGCGCGCTTTAGCGCGTTGCGCATCGACCGATAGGCGCCCTTGCCATCCTCCGAAGGTGCGGTCAGATGAAACGCGTCGGAAGACATGCCGTAGCCGATCACCTCTGCGTAGATCTTCGCCCCACGCTGTTTCGCATGCGCGTGCTCCTCGAGGACGAGAATCCCGGCACCCTCGCCCATCACGAACCCGTCGCGTTCCCGGTCCCAGGGACGCGAGGCCCGGGGCGGATCATGGTTGAACCCGGTCGAAAGCGCTCGGGCCGCGGCAAAGCCGGCCAGACCCAACCGGCAAATTGCCGCCTCGGTGCCGCCGCAAATCATCACATCGGCATCGTCGAGCATGATCAACCGCGCCGCGTCGCCGATCGCATGCGCTCCCGTCGAGCAGGCGGTGACTACCGAGTGATTCGGTCCAGTGAATCCGTAACGGATCGATACATGCCCCGAGGCGAGGTTGATCAGATTGGCGGGAATAAAAAATGGCGATATGCGGCGCGGGCCGCGTTCGTGCAACGTGAGCGCTCCCTCGGTGATCCCCGGAAGTCCGCCGATCCCGGAGCCGATCATGACGCCGGTACGCTCGCGCGCCTCATCACTGTCCGGGAACCAACCGGAGTCCTCGACCGCCTGAGCGGCCGCCGCCAGCGCAAAGACGATGAACCCGTCCATCTTGCGCTGATCCTTGGGTGCCACCCAATCATCGGCATTGAACAGTCCCGCGGCGGTGTCGCCACGCGGCACCTGCGCGGCGATCTTGGCCGGCAGGTCCGACACCTCGAAGGACTGGATTGCACGAACCCCCGATTCGCCCGCGGTGAGGCTGCTCCAGTTCCGTTCGAGGCCGATTCCGAGGGGCGTGACGAGCCCCATACCGGTCACCACGACGCGCCGCATCCTAGTCTCGCAATCGCTTGGACGGGCGACTGGTCACGCGCCGACAGAGGCGACCGGAGAGCGGAAGTCCGGGAGCGGTGGCCGGTCGAGGCACTCAGCTGTGCGATTCGATGAAGTTGACCGCATCCTTGACCGTCACGATCTTTTCGGCCGCGTCATCCGGGATCTCGCACCCGAATTCCTCTTCAAAGGCCATCACCAGCTCGACCGTGTCGAGGCTGTCGGCACCTAGATCGTCGATGAAGCTGGCGTTTTCGGTCACCTTCGATTCGTCGACGCCCAAATGCTCGACGACGATCTTCTTGACCCGATCGTTGACGTCACTCATCCGTTCTTTTCCCCGTTGGAGTGCTTGAAAGCGGTTTCGGCACAGGATTTCCCGGCGCTACTCGCCGTCACGGTGCCGCTACCGAGCGCCGCACTAAAGGCGCGCGTCACATAACACGATTTCAAAGGCCGTGCCAGTTCAGCTGAGGGTGCGCCTCGGCATCGCGGTTCTATACCATGGCCATGCCGCCATTGACGTGCAAGGTGTGACCGGTGACATAGGCGGCCTCGGCGCTCGCCAGAAACACGACGGCGGCGGCGACGTCTTCGGGAGCGCCGATCCGGCCGGCGGGAATCGCTGCAAGCAGCCGCGCGCGCTGCTCTGCCGACAGCTTGTCCGTCATCGCGGTCGCGACCGCGCCCGGCGCTACGCAGTTCACGGTGATGCCGCGCCCGGCGATCTCGGCGGCGATCGATTTCGACATGCCGATCATCGCGGCCTTCGCCGCCCCATAGTTCGCCTGCCCCGCGTTGCCGGTGAGCGCGACGACCGAGGTCACCCCGATTATCCGACCATGCCGCCGCCGCATCATGCCGCGCAGAACCGCACGGGTTAGCCGGAAGGCAGCGGTCAGGTTGACTTCGATGACAACCCGCCAGGCTTCGTCACTCATCCGCAGCGCCAGCGCGTCGCGGGTGAGCCCTGCATTGTTGACGAGAATATCGATCCGCCCCATCGCCGTCTCCGCGCCCTTGACGAGACGATCCGGGGCGGCGGGGTCGGCAAGATCAGCCAGCCCGATGTGGGCGCGTTCACCGAGTTCGTCGGCGAGTGCCGTCAGCGCGTTGTGCCGCGTGCCGCCAAGCATCACTTGCGCGCCTTGGCGATGCAGCGCCTTGGCAATCGCCCGACCGATCCCGCCGGAGGCGCCGGTCACCAGCGCGGTTTGGCCCGATAGATCGAACATCGGCGCACCTCCGGGCCTCACAACTCTTTCATCAGAGCGTCGACCTCGGCTGGGGTGCAGACGGAACGCGGCGAGAAATCAGGGTCGATCCGCCGGATGAGACCGGTGAGCACACGCCCCGCCCCGAGCTCGGCGACTTCTTCGACCTCGGCTGTCTTCAGGTACAGCATGCTCTCGCGCCACCGTACCATCGCCGTGACCTGCCCGACGAGTTGGCGTTTGACCTCGGCAGGGTCGCTGATCGCAGATGCCGACATGTTCGCGACGATCGGTACCAGCGGCGGGCGTAGTGCGGTCTTGTCGAGCGCCTTCTCCATGACCTCGGCGGCCAGCACCATCAGCGGGGAGTGGAAGGGTGCGCTGACCGGAAGCATGATCGAGCGGCGTGCCCCTCGCTCGCGAGCGATCGCAATCGCCCGCTCGACGGCGCGGTGGTGTCCGCTGATGACGACCTGTCCTGGAGCATTGTCGTTCGCCACCGCACAGACCTGGTCCGGCTCGCTCACCACCGCCTCGGCCGCGACTGCGCGCGCCGCCTCGACATCCAGGCCGAGCAATGCCGCCATCGCCCCCTGACCGAGCGGCACAGCCTTCTGCATCGTCCGCCCGCGGAGTTTGACCAGGCGCGTCGCATCGGCGACGGTGACCGCGCGCGCTGCCGCCAAGGCGGAGTATTCGCCAAGGGAATGTCCGGCGACGTAAGCGACATGCCGGCCAAACGCGAGACCGCCTTCGGTCTCGAGTACCCGAATCACCGCAAGGCTCGCCGCCAACAGCGCAGGCTGCGCGTTTTCGGTCAGGGTGAGATCGCTTTCCGGACCTTCGAACATCAGGCGCGAGAGGTGCTGAGATAATGTCTCGTCGACTTCTTCGAAGAGATTGCGGGCCGCGGGGAACGCTTCGGCGAGGCTGCGTCCCATGCCGACCGCCTGCGACCCCTGGCCCGGAAACACAAATGCACGCTTCATTCGGAACGCTTCCCCCGCCCAGCCATTCGGCCTCGACCGGAAATCCGGCCCGCGCGGTCATAGCCCTGCCACTACCGGTGTCAAGATAGGCCGCGGCGGGCGGCGGCGCACTTTGAAATCCGGGCGACCAAACTCCGCGCCAGATCGGAGCGGCAAGGCGATATCACAAACGATCCGAGGCAGGTCGGGCCATGACCGAACCCGGTCGCATTTCCCTTGCTCTGACGCCGACATCGCCGCCGGCCCGCAGGGGTCTGCCGCAAACTCCCCGACCCCTGCCCGTCGATACGAACGCCCCAGGGGCGCTGTGCTGCCGGTCGGTGGCGGAGGAAGAAGGAAACCGAAACGGCCGAGCCGGTGGCAGCCGTGGCGCCGAAGGAGCGAAAGACGGCAGGGTAGCGCTGCCCTCCTCTTTCCCTGCCGCTTCGGGAAATTCAGGGAAAAATTTTTCGGGACTCGCTCCACACCGAAAAGTCGTTTCTGATCAAATTCCTGCACGCGACTCTCGGCCGAATCGAAGGCGCGGCAGGGAAGCAGCAGGAAAGCCCGGTTGGCAACCGCTGAGATTGCCATCATAGTAATTACTCATAGACTTTTGTGCATGGCTGCTCTACACGGGTCGGAACTTCGCTATGGCAAGCTCATCGGGCGACTATCTTGTGTCCCGAGCGGCTTACTATATGGTGCGGGATCTACCCTTGCCGGCCGAGCCGGCTCGGCCCGATCGGCGCGTGCCCCGGGCCATCACAAGCCACAAGGGGTTTTGCTCGCATGTCTCTATACGAGAACGTGTTCATTGCCCGCCAGGATATCTCGGGCGCACAGGTTGATGCTCTTGCCGATGGCTTCACCCAACTCGTCGCCGACAATGGCGGCGAGGTCAAAAAGCGTGAATATTGGGG
>DATEQL010000625.1:0-13694 GCA_035272665.1 Allostellaceae bacterium | reverse complement strand
GCGGTGAGCCGCGACTTGCCGATGCCCGGCTCGCCGGAAATCAGCACTACCCGACCTTCGCCGCTCTTTGCCTGTCGCCAGCGGCGGATCAGCAGCTCGACTTCCTCCTCGCGGCCGACGAGCGGCGTCTCCCCCGAGCGCAATGCCTCGAACCGGCTCAACATCCCGCTCTCGCCAATGACCCGCCATGCCGGTTGCGGCTCGGCAAACCCGGTAAGAGCTTGCGGTCCGAGATCGGCGAGGTCGAACAGCCCGCCGACCTGCCGGCGGGTCGCTTCGCCGATGATCAGCGTGTTCGGCGCAGCCAAACCCTGCAGCCGGGCGGCGAGGTTCGGCGTCTCGCCGACGACGCCGCGCTCCTGTGCGGCACCCTCGCCGATCAGATCGCCAACCACGGCGAGCCCGGTGGCGATGCCGAGCCGCACACTCAACTCCTCCCGCGCGGGCAATCGGCCGACCGCCTCGATTACCGCCAGCCCCGCCCGCACCGCTCGCTCGGCATCGTCCTCATGCGCCTGCGGGTAGCCGAAATAGATCAGCACCCCGTCGCCCATATATTTGGCGACAAACCCGTCGAAGTGGCCGACCGTCTCGGCAACGGCGCGGTGATAGTCCCCGATCAGCTCCCGCAAATCCTCCGGGTCATGACGGGTCGACAGCGCCGTCGAGCCGACCAGGTCGCAGAACATCACCGTCAACTGCCGGCGTTCGGCATCGATCGTCGGAGCGGCGGTCGAAGCAGATGTCGCGCTCGTCGCCGATTGAGCCCCCAATGGGGGCTCCGTCCCCAGGGCGGCGATCGCTGCCAGCAGCTTGCGACGATGACCGATCGAGGTCACGCCCAGGCCGATCAAGTCGTCGGCCGTCAGCTCCGGTAGCACTTCGCCATCCACATCGTTGGCGCGGAATGCGGGCGCGTATTGTTCGAGCCCCAACCCGCGCAGCCACGCCGCGACATCCATCCGGTGATCCTCGGCACCGAGGAGGGCTAGCCCCTCATGAACGAGGATATTCCTCTGCCCGTCGACCTACCAGCGGCCGCGCTGAAATAGGCGCAGCGTCGGGTGTCGCGGCTTCAGACAGTCAATGACCGCTTTGAAAGCACGCGCATCCAAGGCCGGGCAAATGGGGAAGGCCCGCAAACCACCCGGTGAAGCCATTCGCGGCCCGTCGAGATCATCGACCGCCCTCGACCCCGAGCGAACGGCTCAAGTCGACCCTGAGCGGCCCTTCATGGCCTGACCGGCAGCCGACTGGCGTCAACCAGGGAGCGGCCATTCGGCACGCCTCAGCGCATGTGGCAACTGCGGACGGCAGGCGGCCCGAGGCTGCCTGCTACGCCGTTGATCGGTTTCCGCCCGAGGCGCAGAGTTAAGCTTATGCCATCGCCGGCTACCGAGGATGAGCGGGGGTGGGAGGGAAACAGCCGCAAGAGACGATATCGATCTTGGTAGCGAAACGTTCAAAGGCGAGCATCGGGCTAAATTAAATTCGGCCGAATCTCGATTCGTAAAGGGGAATGCTGGAATATGGCGAATATCGATCGATGGTTTCTGCGCATCGCTGTTATTTACGCTCTCGTGGCCATGTTTCTGGGCATCACCATGGGAATAAGGGAGGATTTCACGCAGGCGTCGACCCACGCCCATCTCAATCTGGTTGGATGGGTGTCAATGGCGCTGTATGCTTTGGTCTATCGCCAATACCCCGCGGCGGCCCAAAGTCGGTTTGCGATGCTACATTTTTGGATCGCCAATGTCGGCGCTGTGCTACTGACGGTGGGGATCTATACCCAGATGGCGGATATGCCCTCGCTAGCATTTATCGTGATCTCGGGTTCTTTCATCACGATTCTCGGCATGCTGATTTTCACCATGATCGTGTATTCGAAAGTCTAGGCTCTCGTCGCCGCGTGGAAGCTGAGTTTAGCAGCCCGTTTCCCGCGGATTTTTCGTCCCCGCGGCGGTAGCGCTTCTGGTGGACGCTGCGCGCAAGGCCGGGTTGCCGGAAGGATGACTGCGACCCCATACCTCGCCGCCAATGTGCGAAGGTCTGCTCACGAGACGAGCGCCTCGCGGGCCGGGTAAATTCGGAACGGCAGGTCACCACCCAGAGCAGTCATTCGCTGGCGGCCAAGCGAACGGCGGATTCCACCCACAGCGGCGGTAGCCGAAGCGGTAGGGACGCAGAAAACCACCGTTTGATGCGCAGGCCGGTGAACGACCTACATCAACGATGATGCGCGGCTTCACCACGCATCAACTGGTGCAACTATCTACGGCCAGCAACGCCACCCGGCGTCGGTTCCTGCTCAATCGAACTTTCGGTTCCGTTGCTACTCGACCCCCTACTGTAGGGGGGAGCTTGCATGCGCGAGCAAGGCGGCGAGGCGCGCCTTGCGTTCGATCAACGGCCGCGCGCCGACGTCTTCGCCGTCGAGGTGGAGAAGATCGAACAGAAAAAACACTAGCGCCGCGGCGTTGCCGGAATCCGACGCCAACTGGATCATGCTGAAGGAGGTGGTGCCGTCGGGGCGCACGCCGCACAGCTCGCCGTCGAGATAGGCCTGCGTCGCCCCGAGCGACGCCACGGCGGCGGCGATCGCCGGATATTTATGCGTCCAGTCGAGCCCGGTGCGGGTCAGGAGGCGCACCGCGCCATGATCGAGGCGCGCATGCATGCGGTAGCCGTCGTACTTGATTTCGTGCAGCCAGTCCGACCCGTCCGGCGCCGCGTCGACAAGCTCGGTCAGCTGCGGGCGGATCCATGCCGGAAGGGTGTGGAGGTTATTGACCACGCGTATGCTCGACACGACTGGCGGCTCGGTCGTTTAACCGGTGTCCCGGCTTTGGCCTGTCACACGCTTGCGGGTGACAGGGCACGGTCTCGAACGCAATAGCCGGGCGCGCTCGCGGCGCAATTCCTCCATGCGTGCCCGGATCACCGCAAAGTCGTCAGCGGCGCGCGGTCGGGAGCGTTCGCGGCGCAGCTCCTCCATGCGCGCGCGGATAGTCGTAAAATCGTCAGCGGCTCGGGGTCGGGTCACGTTTCCTCCATTCAGATCACTGCGGAACGATGCCCCGCACCGCGCGGACGATGATTGCGAACGATCGTGGCCCGTCCGGGAGGCCTACCAGATAGCCGGCTTGCACGTGCCGCTCGATCTCGGCGCGCAGCTCGGCCGGCAAGGCGGTCAGCCGCTGAGCGATCCTGGTCGGGCCGATCGAGAAGCTGGACCAGTAGTCCTCGAACGAGCTGTAGTCGAAGCTGAGGACGATCGGGACTTCCACCACATCCATCAGCCCGGTCCTGCGCCAGAGCTGCGCTTGACCGTTTGCCCACACAAGGGGGCGCGCCTTCATGTAGTCCCGGAGAGCGCGTATGCCTTCGTCGAGCACCGATCCGGTGTCGTAGAACCAGGTCTTCGGCGGAGAAGCCGCCCCAGAAGTCGAATACCGCGCACGCCACGATCCCGCCGGGGCGCGTCACCCGTCGCATTTCCGCAGCGACCTGATCGACCTCCGGGATGACATCGATAGCCAGTGTGGAGACACAGGCGTCGAAGGCGGCGTCGGCGTAATGCATGCGGCGCGCGTCGCCAAGCTCGTAGGTGACGGCCGGATGCGACCGATGGCGCCGGGCGCCCTCAAGATAGGGTTCCGAGGCGTCGGTGCCGACGGCCCTGCACCCGCGCTCTGCCAGGGCGAGCGTGAGGACACCCGTTCCGCAGCCGACGTCGAGGACATGGTCGTCCGGCCGGATGCCGGCAAATTCCAGGAAGGGATTCGCCAGGCGGCGGCTCCATCGTCCCATGAAGTGTTCGTATACGTCCGGATCGGTTGCGAGGAACGGGGGCACGGAACCGCTCATGACAAACCTCATGTGCACCGACAGGAGCGCGGGGCGTGTCCGAAGAACGCATCATCGCCGCCGGCCGCAGCGTTATAGATTTTTGCTCCAGAGGGACAAAGGGCTAGGGTCGCCTGCGCCACGCGCGGCCTGACGTTCTCGCGTGAGTCCACTCCTCTCTATCTGCTCAACGGCGGGCTGATCGAGTACGCCTGGCAAATGGCCGAACATGGAAGCGGACGTCGCCGCCGCTTGGCGACGCTCGGTGTAGTTTCCGCGGTTACTATTGTGCTGCTTGCGCTAGCAGGCGGCCTCGCGCCGTCGCTGCTACCGGGCACCTTGGTCGGGCGGGACGGAGGATGGGTCGCGGCGGCCGCGGTCTTCGCGGCAAGTTACCTCGCGCTCGCCGTCGGCAGGGTCCCGGGTCTGGCGATCGATCGCGCGGGTGTGGCGCTGGTCGGCGCCTGTTTGATGGTTGCCGGCGGCGCGCTGCCGCTCGCGGAAGCCTACAAGGCGGTCGACCTCGACACCCTCACCCTGCTGCTCGGCATGATGATCGTGGTGGCCAATCTCCACCTCTCCGGCTTCTTCGCGCAGGCGAGCGGCTGGGTGATGCGGCGGGCGCGCTACCCGCTCGCGTTGCTCGCGGCTGTAACGGCGGTCGCCGGCGTGTTCTCCGCGTTCCTCGTCAACGACGCGATTTGTCTCGTGCTCGCGCCGCTCGTCCTCGAGCTGACGCTCTCGCTGCGGCGCAACCCGGTGCCCTACCTGCTCGCCGTCGCGATGGCGTCGAACATCGGTTCGACGGCGACCATCACCGGCAACCCCCAAAACATGATGATCGGCAGTTTCTCGCAAATTCCCTACGCGCAATTCACCGCCAGCCTCGCGCCCGTGGCACTGATCGGGCTCGTGCTGACCTTTGTGCTGATCGCGCTCTTCCATCGCAGCGAATTCGCAGGCGGCGCGCGGCTCGTCGCCGCGACCCCGCCGGCGCGCACCCATCGCGTGCTGATGCTGCGCGCCCTCATCGCGACGGCGGTGCTGATCGCCCTGTTCTTCGCCGGCCAGCCGCCCGCCAAGGCGGCAATCGTCATCGGCGGGCTGTTGCTGCTCACCCGGCGGGTCAGGAGCGAGCGCGTCTATGCAGAGATCGACTGGTCGCTGCTGCTGATGTTTGCCGGGCTCTTCATCATCGTCGCGGGCGCGGAGCACACATTGTTGAGCGACGGCACCATCACCGCGGTTGCCCGGCTGCATCTCGATCGCATGCCGGTGCTGAGCGCGGTGACAGCAGTTCTTTCGAACCTGGTCAGCAACGTGCCGGCTGTTCTGATGCTCAAGCCATTCATTGACCCGCTAAGCGATCAGCACACGGCGTGGCTGACTGTGGCAATGGCCTCGACCCTCGCCGGCAATTTCACGGTGCTCGGCTCGATCGCCAACCTGATCGTCGTGCAGCGGGCGGCGGCGAGCCGGGTCGAGATCAGCTTCTGGGACTATTTCAGGGTTGGCGCGCCGCTGACCATCTTCTCCCTCGCGATCGGCACGCTGTGGTTGTGGCTGTGACATCAACCGAGGGCAGGCGTTTCAACCCGCTGTCGCTGGACGCCGTCAACTTCCTGCTCGCCGACGTGCGCGGCGCCCTCGGGCCTTTTCTCAATGTGTTCCTGGTCACCCGGCAGCATTGGAGCCTGTCCGAGGTCGGATTGGTGACCACGATCGGCGGCCTGCTCGGGCTCGCCGCGCAGACCCCGATCGGCGCCGCAATCGACGAGACGCGCGCCAAGCGCGGAGCGATCGTCCTGGCGCTCGCCGTGCTAGGCGTCGGGGCGGTGATAATCTTTGCATTGCCCACCTTCTGGCCGGTGATGATCGCCAACTCCTTAGTGGCAATTGTCGGCGACGTCTTCGGCCCGGCGGTCGCGGCTGTGACCCTGGGCCTCTACGCGCGCAAACAGCTGGCTCGACGCATCGGGCGGAACTCGGCCTTCGACCATGCCGGCAATGTCGCCATCGCCGTCGTGGCGGGCGCGGTTGGCTATGCCTTGTCGCAGCGTGCCGTCTTCCTTCTCGTTCCGATTTTCGCCGTGCTTGCGAGCATTGCCGTGCTTTCCATTCCTGCCGAGGCGATCGATTTCGACCGGGCGAGAGACTTCGACCACGAGGCCGACAGGACCGGGCACCCCGTCGAGCCGGCCGGCTACGGCATCGTGTTCGAATCCCGGCCGCTGGTCATCTTCGGTCTGTGCGTCATGCTGTTCCATTTCGCCAATGCGCCGCTGCTGCCGCTGGTGGGACAGAAGCTGGCCGCCGCTCATCCCGAAGAGGCGACGGCCATGATGTCGTCCTGCATCGTCGCTGCCCAATTGGTGATGCTGCCGATCGCTTTGCTGGTCGGACGCACCGCCGACAGCTGGGGACGAAAGCCGTTGTTCCTGGCCGGGTTCGCCATCCTGCCGATCCGGGCGGTGCTTTACACCTTCTCCGATAACAGCTTCTGGCTGATCGGTGTGCAGCTGCTCGACGGGGTCGGCGCCGGGGTCTTCGGCGCCCTCACCCCTTTGGTGATCGCCGATATCATGCGAGGCACCGGGCGTTACAATCTGGCGCTGGGCGCCATCGCCACGGCCCAAGGGATCGGCGCCTCGCTGAGCGGGCTGGCTGCCGGCGTGATCGTCGATCACTTCGGATACAGCGTAGCCTTTCTCGCGTTGGCTGCGGCCGCCGCGGCGGCCCTGACGGTCTTCGCCCTCGGGATGCCCGAAACCGCCGACCAGGCGACGGTATCGCAGCCGTCTTGAGTCCGTTGCCGGCCATCCCGGAAGTGCCGTCTGCCATGGGCGACGGTTGGTCACAGCTCTACAAACGGACTCTGGTGAGCAGTCCTAACGCTTATTGCCGGTCAAACCTCGCGCGCCGCGAGGCGGACGAAGATGGGTAAGGAGGCGGCTTGCAACAATGCCGAGGTGAGGACGACCGCTACGAGCGAGAGATCGTACAACACTCCGAGCAGGACGCTGCCGGCGAACCAGGCCACGCCGTAGACGGCATTCATGATGCCGAAGGCCGTCGCGCGCCGCTGCTGCGGAGCTAGCCGAGAGATGGTGGCGCGCATCACCGAATCCTGCGCGCCGGTGCCGAGGCCCCAACAGGCCATACCGATTACGGCGACGGGAAAATTTCCGAGAAACACAAGCGGAGCGGCGGCGGCGGAGACGACCGTCGCGAGGACCATCGTCCAGATCCCGATCCGGTCGAACAATGAGCCCAATGCCAGCGCGCCCAGGCCGTCGACCGCCATCGCGACCGCATACAGGATGGGGATCCAAGCCGCGGGCATGATCTGCGCTTTGTCGAAATGGTAGGCAATCAGCGAAAAATCCGCATAGCCGGCGGCGATGAAGGCGACGGCGACGATGTAAACCCAGAAGATCGGAGCAAGACCCTCACCTTCGAGGGGCGGCGGGGCCACCTCGAAATCATGGGGCCGGGGGAAAAGGTATCGGGCAGCCAAAAGCACCGCCATCGACAGCACAGCGGGGATGAGGAGCCACCCGAAGGCGGCCTGATAGCCGCTGCCGACGAACAGAACGCCGCTCACCACCAATGGTCCGGCGACCGCGCCGAGTTGATCGAGCGCCTGATGCAGTCCAAATCCCCAGCCGAGCCCGGTGCGGCTTGCGGCGTGCGACAGCATCGCGTCGCGCACCGGCGAGCGGATACCGCGGCCCATGCGCTCGGCAATGATCAGCACGACGGCGATCTGCCAGGCACCGGCAAGCGCCAACAGCGGCACCGCGAACAGGTTGAGCAGGTACCCGGCGATGGTAATCGCCCAATACTTCCCCGTGCGGTCGCCGAGATAGCCTGAGACGAGCCGGGCGCCGTAGCCCAGCAGCTCGCCGAAGCCGGCGACAATTCCGATCGTCGTCGCCGTGACGCCGAGGACGCCAAGATAGGGGCCGGTGATGCTGCGCGCCCCCTCATACGTCATGTCACCGAAGAGGCTGACGATCCCGAGAAAGACTATGAACAGGACGGCGCGCTGCCGCGGGAGGGTGCCGTTCGGCGCATCTGATGTTGCCGCGATCGCCTCGCTTTGGGCCATGGATTGGGACTTCCTAGCTTGCGATATCGGGATACGCCCGGGCGGACGGCTGGCGGTCCCAACGTCACCGTGACGCGAGGATCATTTCACCACAAGGACAGGCTCAAGGGGGGCAAGCGCTCCGTTGTGCTGCCGATGATCTGCTCGTACAGCCGCGGTTAATGTGTTGCAAAAAACGCCGACGCCTTCTCCGGATTGTACCCGCGGCGATCGTTAGAGCTTCGTCGTGGCCTGGACATAGGACCGTCTGGGAGCGGATGTCGGCCTATCCGAAGAGTTTTTGGCGAATTGCACGCGAGAGACGCCGCTGACGGGCGTTACGCTAGTCGCGGCATGATAAGGGCGTGGGCCGGGCGGCCGGGTGTCTCGTTCTGCCGAGACATGAGCGCGCTCGCGGCGCAGCTCCTCCATGCGTGCCCGGATCATCGGAAAATCGTCAGCGGCGCGGGGTCGGGTCACGTTTCCTCCGTTTTCTTGTGATCCTATGCGATTACCCGACCGCCGCGACCGGCTCGATGAGGCTCGCGTCATTGTTCCTGACGTTCCCGACGCGCGGGCTCACCGGCCAGCAGATCATGTCGTCGGAAGGGTAGGGGGCCAGCAGCGATTTGAGCTGCGGCTCGTCCGCCGGTTCTTCGCCAAGCCACGCGGGCCATGCGTCGGGCTTGAGGATCACCGGCATGCGATTATGGATCTCGGCGCACAATTCGTTGGGCGTGGTGGTGACGATCGCGAAGCTGCGGACCCACTCGCCCGCTGGCGAGTGCCAGTTCTCCCACAAGCCCGCGAGCGCCATGATGCCGCGATCGGCGAGCGCGAGCGCATAGGGCTGTTTTCCGGTCGCGGTCTTGCGCCACTCATAAAAGTTGTCGACCGGCACCAGGCAGCGACGGCGGTCGTACGCTTTGCGGAAGGCCGGCTTGCTCTCGATCCCCTCGGCCTTGGCATTGATGTTGGCAAAACCGACCTTGATGTCCTTGGCCCAATAGGGGATCAGGCCCCAGCGCAGCATGTCGAGACTGCGCTGCTCCGCCTTGGCGTCGTAGCGGACGACGGGCAGGGAGTCGGTCGGCGCCACGTTCCAGCTTGGCGGGAAATTTGGCGTTGGCCGCTCTGGCGGTATGCGGAAAACGAGTTTGATCTCACTAACATCGGAGGAAAGGCGGGCGCGGCCACACATGTCACGATCCTAGCCATGTCGGAGCTAAACGGCCATCGCAGTAGACCTGTAACACCTTCGGCCTCAAACGCGGACAGGCCTGGATTTCGTCTGTGGGCGATCCGGTGCTATAATTCACCATATTTTGGTTGATTACGGCAGTAAGCTGCTACCAAGCGGCGAGCGCCGCTCGATCTGAACAATGTTCGCGTCTGCGCGAGCCTGCGAACGGATTTAACGTTGAGCGTTTACAACGACAAACCAAAGCGCTTTTTAGAGCGGCTTTTTTTTCGACGAAGCGGGTAATCCAACACAAAAGATCTGCTGTGCCGGATTCGAGCTGGAGGCTTGGCGGTGTGTGCCTTTCGCGAGCCATCTGGTCGAATGGCTACCCGAATACGCGTTGCCTGAAGAAGAGCTGAATGTGAACCACGGGAACATGTATGTAAAGTTGCGGCAGGCCGCGATTCGGGTGTACACGAGTGCCAGATATGAGCAGCGGGGTGAGGCTGGCGAAATCGCAATTCACGCGATATGCCGGGAGTTTTTCGAAACGCTGCCAATCTCGCCGAGGGTCTTCTACAAGACGACCTCAAATGATGTCATAAAGGCCTTTGATATGGTCCACGCTCGGTTTCCACGGTCCGGGGGGGTCGAATTGTGGCTGGGCGAATCAAAGCTATACACCGACACGGGTTCCGCGATAACCGATGCAATTGCATCGGTTTCCGAGCATATCAAGAAGGGCTTCCTGGAAAGCCAGAAATTGTTTCTCGGTCCCCAAATCGCCAAGGCGACGCCGCACTACGATGAGCTAATGGAACTCTTCCAGCCGCAGACAAGCTTGGACAAGTTTCTGTCCTCAGCGGTCTTTGTGGTTGGAATTCTGTCAGACAGTGGGGCCGCCAAAGTGGCAAAGAGGATCGATGACGTCTACTTGGCCGCCCTCAAAGGGGAGCTAGCCGCAATGTCCAAGAAGATCGACGCGTCAGGCCTGCCCAAAAAGATTCGCATTGCTCTGCTGTATGTCCCGCTCTCAACCAAGGCTGAATTGGTTGCCGCGTTCGACTCCAAGCTGAAAGGGCTGCAATGAGTCTGTCGCAAGAGCAATGGAGCGCGCTTGCGCAGATGGACGCTGTATCGCTGAAGAGCGAGGTGTTCTCGATATTTCAAGAGACCGCCCTCGCGGTGCAGGAACGGGATCCAGATGATCCTTCTGTGCTGGGCGTCATCCCCCGACTGGCTGCCCTGTTGGAGGATCGATGGGAGCTGAATAGCTACAAGGAAGCTTTCGGTGCCCTCGCAAGATCTGTCGGGCTGTGGAATTACATCGATAAGAACGCCGCCGACATCCGCGACCAGATCGTCGCGGAGGCCGTGACCGTCGACGAGCTAGATGGAATCACACTTCACCGGGAGCAAATCGGCGCTCTCAATACCCTGCTGGCGGGGAAGAACCTGATGCTGAGTGCACCAACCAGCTTCGGAAAGAGCATACTCATCGATGCGCTCCTGCCTCGAATAGGTATAATCGGGTCGCAATCGTTCTTCCCACGATAGCTTTACTGGACGAATTCCGGCGGCGATTGACGCGACGTTTCGGCGGTCGCTTCTCAATCGTGATGTACCACTCGCAGGCGCCCAGTGGCGATAAGGTTATATTTCTTGGCACCCAGGAGCGGCTGCTGAACCGAGATGACTTAGGTCAGCTCGATCTAGCGGTCGTCGACGAATTTTACAAATTAGATCCGTCGCGGCAGGACGACCGAAGCCTTACACTCAATGCTGCCGTGTATCAGCTCCTCCGCCGCTCCAAGCAGTTCTTCTTTTTGGGTCCGAATATTGAGACGGTGCGGTTTTCGTCAGACAGCCGTTGGCGCTTCGAGTTCCTCAGGACGAGGTTCTCGACGGTTGCAGTGAATACGTACGACTTGAAGGGGTTGAAGAGCATTGCGGACAAGGAACAGCGGCTAACTGAGGAAATTCAGAATAAGACAAATTGGCCAGCTCTGGTGTTCGTCTCCGCTCCCGATCGGGCGAATAAACTGGCCGGCAAACTTGCATCCGCCGGCACCCTGCATAGCTTCTCCTCTTTTTCAGAATGGATTGACGAAAATTTTGACGCTGGATGGGAACTGAGCAAGGTCGTCGGGGCAGGGTTCGGCGTTCATCATGGCAGAATCCCAAGGGCACTCGCGTCTCATTTCGTGCGTCTTTTCAACACCGGCGAACTGCCGGTCATGATCTGTACCTCTACCTTGATCGAAGGCGTCAACACTGCAGCAAAATCCGTGCTTATTTACGACAAAAAGATCAATAGACAAGATTACGATTTCTTCACCTTTTCTAACATTCGTGGAAGAGCGGGCAGGTTGGGCCAGCATCATGTTGGATCGGTCTATCTTTTTCACTCTCCCCCGGATCAAGAAGCGGTTGAAGTCGAGCCTCCCCTATTTGGCGATCTAGATGAGGCTCCGGATGAATTGGTCGTTCACGTGTCGGACGAACACGTCTCGCCGGCTGTCACTGGGAGAATTGATGCCCTTGCGAAGCGATTGGATTTGACCCCGCGCGAGCTTCGGCTCGCCTCTTCGGTTGGCTTAGAAGACGCAATCGCTCTGAAGCAATTCACGGAAGCGGCTGACCGGCATCGTGAGCCCATTCATTGGTCAGGGTACCCAGGGTACAAGGAGATAGAAGCGGTATGCCAGATAATCTGCAAAGTGCGGAGGCCGAATGAATTTGGAGTTCGAAGTGCTAGTCAGCTGACGTTTTTTCTCAATGACTTGCGCTCAAAACGCACAATGAAGGAGTTCTTCCGCGGGTACAGTCGATTGTATACAGGAGAGCCAAGCGCGAAGGACGGCATTTTTAGGTTTCTCCGCGCCTGTGAATACGGTCTTCCTCAGTTGTTTTCCGTCGTGGAGCTCTTTGCGGCGCGGCTCAGAAGGGGAACGGATTACACTCTCTTTACCGCTGAAATGCCCCGCTGGTTTCGGCCGGAGGCTCTCAAGAACCTTGATGAACAGGGAGTGCCCGTCCAAATTTCCGAGCGGTTTTATTGGGAGGGTGATACCTTGGCAACATTGATCGCGCGCCTTATTGAGGCGGCACAATCTGGCAATCATTCCCTATCAGACTTCGAGAGGCTTTGGGTGCCGGATACGCTTCCAAGTTAGCCGTCCCACGAGGTGTTAAAACTCCCAGCTCTCCGGCACGCGGTGAAAGGCGGCATGGCCCTTGAACGCCCGTACCTCGGGCGGCAACAAGCCGAAGCCGATCGCGCAGCGGCCGTAGCGGTCGTTGATGCGGTCGATCAGCGGCGACAGTTTCTGGCGCCGGTGGTGCTCCGCCGCGAACAGATCCGGCTGGTGCATGGCGGCGGGAACCAGGTCGAGCAGCACGACGCCGACGCTGAGCGGCTTGTAGCGTGGCGCCCGCGGCCAGAGCTCGTCGAGACGCGCCAGTAGAAATCCGGTATCTCGCGTCTCGTGAAAATCCGTTTCGTCCCACCAGCCGCCGAGATCGGCGACCCATGAGATGTGCAGGCCCAGGCGGCGGCAATAATGGTCGCCGCGCCGCAGCCGCTCGGCCGCCTTGGTGAGCAGATGCTGCGCGAAACAGCGGGCGCCCTTGTTGGTGCGCAACTCCGGCTCGAGCACGTGCTGATGGCCGATGCTCTTTGAATAGCGGGAGGAGGGGGGCTGGATATCGACGCCATGCAGCATCTGGTGAAACAGCAAGCCGTTGATGCCGCCCCACACCCGGCGCAGCCGGAGCGGGGTCGCCCGCCACAGCTCGGCGACGGTGAAGATGCCGGCGCGGTGAAGCCGCTGCTCCATGCGTTCGCCGATGCCGTAGATCTCCTGCAATTCGAGGCCGAGTAAAACCTCGGGCAGGTTGCCGTGCGTGATGACGACCAGCCCGTCCCGCTTTTGCAGATCCGAGCCGACCTTGCCGAGAAAGACATTGGGCGCGAGGCCGATCGAGCAGGTGAGGCACGCGCCGACCTGCTCGCGGAGGGCATGTTTGACCTTGAGCGCGAGCTCGCGCGCGACCGGCACCTGCCGTTCGGTGCCCATGAGACGGCACGCCATTTCGTCGATCGACATCACCTTCTCGACCGGCAGGCAGGTGTCGACGGCTTTCAGAATGCGGTCGTGATACTCGGTGTAGAGCCGGTGATTGGCCCGCACGGGTATAACGCCGGGGCACAGCCGCCGCGCCTCGCGCACGATTGTGCCGGTCTTGATGCCGAACGCTTTGGCTGCGTAGCTGGCGGCGATGGCGACGGCGGAATCCGTCAGTGTCTGCACGACGATGACCGGCTTGCCGCGCAGGGCCGGGGTTTCCTGCTGTTCGCACGATGCAAAGAAGGCGTTGAGATCGAGGAACAGCCACTGGACGGCGTTGTCGGCTGCAGACGTGTTCATCTTTTGTTCTATACGATAAGCGGGAGGAATGAGCAAGCCCGACCGACCGTGCCGCCGCGTGTCGCGAGGGCCCCGACGGTCGAGTGCACCTACGACAGGTCTTTACTTTTGGGGAGTTTGAGCGTATATAAGGAGCATATCC
>DATEQL010000624.1:0-17068 GCA_035272665.1 Allostellaceae bacterium | reverse complement strand
GCCTTCCGGCCGCGGGTGTTGTGCGACGTCGCCGAGGTCGACACCAGCGCCAGCCTGTTCGGTCGCAAGCTGCGCATCCCGGTGCTGCTGGCGCCGGTCGGCTCGCTCGAAAGCTTCGAGCCGGGCGGCGGCGCGACGGTCGCCAAGGCGTCCACGGAGTTCGGCAATGGCATGATCCTGAGCTGTGTCTCCCATCCCGGCCTCGAGGCGACGGCCGAGGCCTCGGGCGACGGTTTCAAGATCTTCCAGCTCTATGTGCTCGGCGACGCCGACTGGGTCGACGATCACTTCCGCCGCGCGATCGACGCCGGCTACGACGCCTTCTGTGTGACCCGTCGACACCGACCGTTACAGCCGGCGTGAGCGTGACATCGCCAAGCGATATCAGCGCCGCGGTGCCGTCGTTCGCAACGACACGCGCGTCTTTCAGGCCCGCCACACCTGGCACGATGTCGAGCGCTACAAGGCGAAATTCGACATCCCGCTGATCCTGAAGGGCATCGCCACGGTCGAAGACGCCCGCCGTGCGGTCGAGCTAGGCGTCGATTGCGTTTATGTGTCGAACCATGGCGGCCGCCAACTCGATCACGGGCTCGGCTCGATCGATGTATTACCAAAGATCGTCGAGGCAGTCGGCGGCAAGGCACGCGTCATCGTCGACGGCGGCATCAGCCGCGGCACCGATGTCGTCAAGGCGATGATCCTGGGTGCCGATGCGGTATCGGTCGGCCGGCTCTATGTCTATGGCCTGGCCGCGGCAGGCGGCCCCGGCATCGCGCGGCTGCTCGAAATCCTCCAGCACGAGATCACGATTTGTCTCGCGCTGCTCGGTGTCACGAGTTTCGCCGCGCTCGACAAATCCTATATCAGCCCGGCACGTCCGGTCACCACACCGCACGTGCACAGCGCCTTCCCGCTGCTCGACTTGCCGCGCGAAATGTATTAGCCAAATCGGAGGGGTCGAAGAGGGCGTGGCGGCCTCGGCGGTTCGGCGAGCTACCCGAGGCGCTGCGCGAATTTGGCTGCGTCGATGACCCCCCTGGCGTGCGAGCCGACTCCGATCGCCTTGGCTCCCTCCGTCGCCTGGACCGTAAACTCGATGTGCCTTCCGCTGACCTTGGTCACCTCGGCCTCGGCCGGCACCCGGCGGCCGACCGGCGTCGCGGCGAGATGGCGGATGTTGACCCCGGTGCCGACCGCGCTCTCGCCGGGATCGAGATAGGCCTTGATCGCGTTGAGTGCAGCGTTCTCCATCGCCATGATCATGACCGGGGTCGCGAGCACTGGCGGCAGCATCGCGTCCTTGAACCGGTTTGCAAGATGCTCGGGCTGGACGACCACGGTGAAGGAGCCCTTGGCCCCGAGCGGAATCGGTTTCATGTCGGCTGCGGCATTCGATCGAGCACCTCGAAATGCGCCTCGGTCGGCTGCATTGCGAGACCATTGATCGGCAGCAGATCCTGCGGGCAGGCGGAGAACGCGACGATGCAGTCCATCTCGGCACGCAGCCCCACATAACTGCCGGGCGTACTGATCGGGGGCCGCATTTCGACCCGGTTGCCGTCGATGACCGGGATGTTCATGAAGAGGTTCAACGGCGCCGGCGTCTCCGGCGGCTGCAGCCCGAGCGCGGCCAGCCCCCCGGCGAGATTGTCCGTGCAGTTGTCGTGATACTCCGTGCAGCCGAGCGTCTCGTAGCGCCAGCGGTCGCAGGCAGCGAAGAGCGTGTCGTGGACCCCACCCGAGGTGTCCTCGACCAATGTCAGGATCGGCCGACGCTTGTTGGTGACGAGCGTGTCGCCAATCCCAGGAATGAGCCGCCCGATCGCGACGCGGCTGTGCTCCATCGACATGAACTCGGGGAGGTCGTCGGCGTTGAACGCCCAGGTGTCGACGACCTGCTGTCCCCTCGTATTGATGACCTTGACCGTCTGGCCTTTAGAGACGCGCACGGCTTTGCCCTGGCGCGCAGGGATCTCAATCATCTTGCTTCTCCACCTGTTGAGCGTCGACGATCCTAGCCCCGCCTGCTAGGTTGCCCAAGCTGCGCAGAGGAGACACGCGTGACCGATCCTCGCTCTCTGACAGTTCGAGAGGCGGCCCGGCAGATCGCCGAGCGCCAGCTGACCGCCGAGGCGCTGACGGCGGCCTATCTCGACCGCATAGACGCGCGCGAGACCATCGTCGGCGCCTGGCAGTATCTCGACCGCGAGCGAGCGCTCGCCACCGCTCGGCGGCGCGATGCCGAGCCGCCGCGCGGACCGCTGCACGGAATTCCGATCGCGGTCAAAGACCTGATCGACACCGTCGACATGCCGACCGCCTACGGCTCGCCGATCTACCGCAACCACACGCCCGCCGCCGATGCCTCATGCGTCGCGCTCGCCAAGGCCGCCGGTGCGGTCGTCCTCGGCAAGACCGTCACCACCGAATTCGCCGCGTTCACGCCGGGCAAGACCGCCAATCCGCGCAACCTCGCGCACACCCCCGGGGGCTCGTCGAGCGGCTCGGCGGCGGCGGTCGCCGACGGCATGGCGCCGCTCGCCTTCGGCACGCAGACCGCCGGGTCGGTGATCCGCCCGGCGGCCTATTGCGGCTGTATCGGCTACAAGCCGAGCTTTGGGCTGATCAACCGCACCGGGGTGAAGCCGCTCGCCGACAGTCTCGATACGATCGGCATCCTAGCCCGCACCGTCGAGGATGCAGCGTTCTTCGCCGGCGTGCTGTCCGAGCGGCCGGCGCTGCGCCATCTCGCTGTGCCGAGCCAAGCGCCGCGTTTCGGTCTCTACCGGACACCGATGTGGGACGAAGCCGAACCGGCGACCGCCACCGCTCTCGATGCGGCCCGGGAGGCGCTGGAACGAGCCGGCGCCGCGGTCGCTGAGCTGGCGATCGCGCCCGAGCATCACAGACTTGCCGAAGCGCAGAATACGATCATGTTGTTCGAGATGGTTCGAGCGCTCGCCTATGAGCGGATCGAGCATAGCGCCGAGCTGTCACCGCGCCTCGGCCAGATGCTCGATGCCGGGATGGCGGTCGGGGCCGAGGAATACGATCGGGCGCTCGCCAGCGCCGCGGAGGCGCGCGTCGGGCTCGATGCGTTTTTCGGCGCGTGCGACGCGGTTCTCGTGCCGGCAGCACCGGGAGAGGCGCCGGTGGGGCTGGGCAATACCGGGGACCCAATCTTCAACCGGATGTGGACCTTGCTCGGCGTCCCCTGCGTGACCCTACCATGCTGGGCCGACAGCGGCTTGCCGACCGGCGTTCAGCTCGTCGGGAGGATCGGGGACGATCCGCGCCTGATGGCATGCGCAACCTTCCTCGAACGGTCGCTCGCCGGATCAGGATGAAAATCGCCGGCGCGATCCTGCTGCTTGCAGCGGTTGCAGGCTGTTCTGCGCTCGAGCCCTATGCAACCTATCCGCGGGCCGCGCGCCCCGGCGAGGACGCCGCTCTGACGCGGGTCGCAATATGTTACGACACTTTCGTCAGCTCCCTCGATCAGGTTCAGGCGGCGGCGCAGCAAGAATGCGTGGCCGACACAGTCGCGACCTATTCCAGTACCGACTGGTATTTGCAGTATTGCCCACTGCTGCTGCCGGCGCGGACGACCTACATGTGCACACCAAAGAAATAGGGCCACAGCCGCGACATGTCGTCCGGTGCAGGCCCCGGAGGATGTGTTATTATGCTGTGGTCTCAGTAACCGTGCCGGCGATGGATTACGAAGGCTTCTTCAAGGATTGTCTGGACGCTCTGCGCGCTGAGGGGCGCTACCGAGTCTTCGCCGATCTCGAGCGGCGTTGCGGCCGATTTCCGCGCGCGTTCGATCACCGCATCGGCGCCGAGGTCACGGTCTGGTGCTCGAACGACTATCTCGGCATGGGCCAGCATCCCGCGGTCCTTGCCGCGATGGAAGGGACGTTGCGGGCGATGGGTGCCGGTGCCGGCGGCACCCGCAACATCTCGGGCAACAACCACCTCCATCTCTTGCTCGAGCGCGAGATTGCCGATCTGCACGGCCGTGAAGCGGCATTGATTTTCACCTCGGGATATGTCGCCAACGATGCGGCTTTGTCGACCCTAGCGCGCGAGCTGCCCGGCACGGTGGTGTTTTCGGACGCGCTGAACCATGCCTCGATGATCGCCGGCATCCGCAACAGCCGCGCCGAAAAGCACATCTTCCGCCACAACGACCCCGCCGATCTTGCGCGTTTGCTGGAGCAAGTGGCCCCCGACCGGCCAAAGCTCGTCTGCTTCGAATCGGTCTATTCGATGGACGGCGACATCGCGCCGATCGGCGAATTGTGCGATGTCGCCGACCGGCTTGGGGCGATGACCTATCTCGACGAGGTGCATGCGGTCGGGCTCTACGGGCCGCGTGGCGGCGGCATCGCCGAACGCGACGGGGTCATGCACCGTCCGTCAGTGATCCAGGGTACCCTCGGCAAGGCGTTCGGCCTGATCGGCGGCTATATCGCAGCCTCGGCCGCACTCGTTGATTTCGTGCGTAGCCACGCGCCGGGCTTCATCTTCACGACCTCATTGCCGCCAGCAGTCGCCGCCGGAGCGCTCGCCAGCATCCGGCACCTGAAGACGAGCCAGGTCGAACGCGACCGCCATCAGGAGCGCACGGCAAGGCTGAAGCGCCGCTTGGCCGAGGCTGAGTTGCCGGTGATGCCGTCGCCGAGCCACATCGTCCCGGTCATGGTCGGCGACCCGGGCCTCTGCAAAGCCGCGTGCGACGATCTCTTGCACCGCCACCGCATCTACGTTCAGCCGATCAATTACCCGACTGTGCCGCGCGGCACCGAGCGCCTGCGGCTAACGCCGTCGCCGTCGCACAGCGACCCCGACATCGAGGCGCTGGTCGCGGGCCTCGCAGACGTGTGGACCCGGCTGACCTTGCCCCGGGCAGCCTAACCGGCGGTCCGTCTTGCCCGAGACGGCTCTGTTGCCCGCGCCGGCGGGTGCGCCTGACCGCACTCGGGATCCTTGCGGAAGGTCCGCGGCCCTATGCCGATCTCGCCCGTAAGGTCGCACCGGCCATATTCTCGGCCAATCGCTCGATCTGATGGGCACCTCGCTCGGGCTTGCGCTATGAGGGTCTGATCGAGGCTGTGGGCGGCACCGGCATGGTAGACAATGCCGAGATGCGGCTTACCCGATCCGGGCATGAGGCGCTGCGAACCTTGCTCAAGACCGGGCTGCGCGCGCCCAGCGTCGAGTTCAGCCAGCCGGTTCTCGCGCTCAAGCTGCGCTTCCTGCCGATCCTCGACGATGTCGACCGTCGCAAGCAGCTGGCCCTGATCCGCGAATCGTGCGCGAGCGAGATCGTCCGCCTCAAAGAGCTGAGCGCCGCCACGACGAGCGCTCGCCGCCGTTTCGCCGCTGGGTCGAGAGCGAGATCGACGTCGCTCGCGAACGTCTCAGCGAGCTCGCCGGCCTCGACGCCGCATGTCAGTAGATGTGCTGGCCGCCGTTGACCGAGATCTCGGTCCCTGTGACATAAGCGGCGTCGTCGCTGCACAGGAAGAAAATCGTCCCCGCTACATCGGCCGGAACACCGAGCCGGTTGAGCGGGATGCGCGGCAGCAGCACCGCGGTTTCGGGCGACAGCATCGCGGTCTCGATCTCGCCAGGGCCGACGGCGTTGACGCGGACGCCGAGCTTGGCGAAGTCGGCAGCCATTTCGCGGGTCAGCGCCGACAAAGCCGCCTTTGAGGTCGAATAGGCCGAGCCGGCGAACGGATGCACGTGATGGCCGGCGATCGAGGTGATGTTGACGATCGCACCCTTGCCCTGCGCCAGCGCCGGGGCAAAGGCGCGGGCCAAAATCAACGGCACAAAGAAGTTCAGCTGAAACACTCTCTGCCAATCTTCGATTTTGCCGTTGAGGGTGCCTAGCCGCTCCTTTGTCGGCGATTTGGGCGAGACCCCGGCATTGTTGACGAGCGCGTGCAGCGCGCCGTCGAGAAACCGTTCCGCCTCGGCGACGAAGCGCTCGAGGTCGGCCGGGTCGCCGAGATCGGCGGTGATGTGGTGGGTCCAGTTCGGGTCCCGCTTGCATTCCGGCGGCACGGCGTCACGCGAGCAGGTAATGATGCGCCAGCCGGCGTCGCTGAAGCGTTTGACCGTGGCGTGCCCGATCCCGCGGCTGGCACCGGTCAGCAGCAGGACCTTGCGCTCGCCGCTCATCGCGCGGCAACCCGCCGCGGAAAATCCGCGCGCGGCTCCTCGATCCCTTCGGGGTCCTGATGAATGATGATCTCGGCGTTCGGATAGGCAGCGCGCAACTTGGCCTCGACCTCGTCGGAGATCTCATGCGCTCGGACCAAGCTCAGCGCGCCGTCCATTTCGATGTGGATCTGGATGAAGGCGGTCGGCCCGGCGACTCGGGTCCGCAAATCGTGCGCCGCGGCGACGTCGGGATGCGATTGCGCGATCGCGCGGATCGTTTCGCGCTCGTCGTCGGGCAGTTCGTGGTCCATCAGCTGGAACAGCGACAGGCGGGCGAGCCGCACGGCGCTGTAGACGATCCACACGCCGATCGCCGCACCGAACAACGGATCGAGGAGCGGCAGGCGGAGGGTGCTGCCGAGGACGAGCGCAAAGATTACGCCGATGTTCAAAACGAGATCGCTGCGATAGTGCAGCTCGTCGGCGCTGACCGCGATCGATCCGGTGCGTCGCACGACGTATCGTTGATAGAGGACGAGCCCGACCGTCACCGCAATCGAGAAAATCATGACCGCGATCCCGGCGCGCGGGTTGTCGACGGGGACCGGCCAGATCAGCCGCCGCACCGCCTCGGCGAACAGCAGCATCGCGCTACCGATGATGAAGGCCGATTGGCCGAGCACCGCGAGCGGCTCGGCCTTGCCGTGGCCAAAGCGATGCTCGCGGTCGGCGGGACTCATCGCATGCCGGACCGCGACCAAATTGACGAGTGACGCGACGATGTCGAGCAGCGAGTCGACGAGGCTCGACAACAGCGCGACGGATCCAGTTTCGAGCCAAGCCCCAAATTTGACTGTGATCAGCACGGCCGCGACCGCAACCGAGGCATACGTCGCCAGCCGCCGGAGCCGGTTGGCCGGCGCCCCATGGATCACGGAAAAAGCCGTTCCCGTCGCCATCCCTCGCCTTCACGAATAAATAACAACCGATCATGCAGCCGAAACGGCCGCTCCTGCCAGAATTCCACGCGCTGCGGCACGACCCGAAAGCCGGACCAGTACGCCGGGCGCGGCACTGTACCCTCTCCAAAGCGGCGGGAAAACTCTTCGACCCGGCGCTCAAGCTGGGCGTGGCTCTCAAGCGGGCGCGACTGGTCCGAGGCCCAGGCGCCGAGCTGGCTGTCGCGTGGGCGGCTGGCGAAATAGACATCCGCCTGGTCGTCCCCGACCGGTTCGACAGGACCCTCGACGCGAACTTGCCGGTTCAGCGATTTCCACAGAAAACAGAGCGCGGCATAGGGGTTGGCGAACAACTCGGTCGACTTCTGGCTCTCGAGATTGGTGTAGAAGGCAAACCCGCGCGCATCGAGCCCCTTCAACAGCAGCATCCGCGCCGACGGCCGGCCATCGGGTGTCGCCGTCGCAAGTGCCATCGCATGCGCGTTGGGCTCGCCCTTCCAGGCTTCGTCGAGCCAGCGGTGGAAGGGCGCGAGTGGTTCTATCTCAGTGATTTCGTCGATCATCGAGTTTACCGCGCCTGAGATCCCCCGCCTACTCCGACTCGGCCTTCTCGGCCACCGACGGAGCCGAGCGCCAGCGGCCGCGCCGACACATTCCAGGATCAAGTGTCTCGGCGATCAGCGACTCGATAGTCACCTGCATCGCCGCAGCTTCAGCCTTGACGATCCGATCCATCGCCGGTGCCACCTGCCGTTGCCATGGAGCCGAGACCTGCTCGGTCCAGCGGCCGGCGAGAGGCAGGTGCAAGGCTTCGTAGAGGTCGTGCAAGGTGGCGCTTTTCGGGCTCCAGGCGAGTACCCAGCCGCCCGACTGGGTGTGCGCCGCAAAACCGGTCTCGGCAAGGGGTTTAACGTGCTCGTCGATCACCGTGGTTGCCACACCGAGCTCCGCGGCGAGCGCCGGCGTCGATCTTGTCTTGCCGCGCCGCTGCGCCCGCGCTAATGCCGCGATCAGGGCCAGGCTCAGACCGAGCCGTACCCCGTCGGCGGGAACGTTGCCGATCCGCTCGTCGATCCGCCAGTTTGGCAAGGCTGCGGCGACGACCGCACCGAGCAGCACCGCCATCCACGCGATGTACATCCATAGGAGGAAGATCGGAATGACGGCGAGCGCGCCGTAGACCGTGCTGTAGAAGGAGGTGGCGCCGATATAGATCGAGAACCCGACCTTCAGGATCTCGATTGTCAATGTCGCGATGATGGCGCCGAGCGCACCGTCCCGCCAGCGGACCGCACAATTCGGTATCAGGCTATAGAGCAAAGTGAGAGCGACGAATTCGAGCAGCGCAGGCACCGCGCGGGCTAATCCGTGCAGCCAGCTGCTCGCGAACCATGCCATCGCTTCCTGGCCAAAGCCGGCTTGGCGCGCTGCAATCTCGAAATAGGTCGAGAGCGACAGACTGACCCCGACGAGGATGGGGCCGAGCGTCATCAATGCCCAATAGGCGAGGATGCGCTGCACCCAAGGACGCGGCGCCGTAACGCGCCAGATTAGGTTGAGCTGATCCTCCACCGTAACGAGCAGGAGGACGCCCGTCGCAGTGATGCCGGCGACGCCGATCGCAGTGGTCTGCGTCGCCGAATCGGCAAAGGTACGGAACCACCACGCCGCTTGCGCGCCGATCGACGGGACGAAATTTTCCAACACCAGCCCCAGCAGCTGATCGCGTACAGGCGCAAAGATCGGAAAGCTCGATAGCGAGCCGAGGGCAATCACCGCCAGCGGCACCAGCGAAACGAGCGTCGTATAGCTGAGCGCGCCCGATGCCGCGAAGCAGCCGTCCGCGTTGAACCGGCGCAACGAATAGAGCGCGAAGGCGGCCGCCGTCGCCATAAGGTGGCGCAGCCTTCCGCGTCCGCTGGTCGACGGGCCGTCTTCGTCGGCAGCCATCATGCGAAAACCTTAGGTGCCTGTGCTTTGCTAAACAAGGCGTGAGACGGCAACTGTTCCCTTCCCGACCTTGATGACCCCTACGCGTTCGTTCGTGTAGGATGAGCGGAACGGCGAGCACTGGGGAAGACGATGCCGCTGATGGCGGGTAAGCAGGGCCTCATCATGGGGGTCGCCAACGAGCGCTCGCTCGGCTGGGGTATCGCCAAGACGCTGCACGCGAATGGCGCGGCACTCGCCTTCACCTACCAAGGCGAGGCGCTCGGCAAGCGCGTGCGGCCGCTTGCCGACAGCCTCGACAGTGATTTCGTCCAGGACGCCGACGTAACCTCCGAAGAAAGCCTCGATGGCCTCTTTGCCGCGCTCGCCCGGCGTTGGGGCCGCCTCGATTTCGTCGTCCACGCGATTGCCTACTCCGACAAGGACGAGCTGAAGGGAAAGTACCTCCAAACGACGCGCGCCAACTTCCTGCGAACCCTGGAAATTTCCTGTTATTCATTCACCGATGTCTGCCGGCGCACGGCGCCCTTGATGACGGCGGGCGGGAGCTTGTTGACGCTGACTTACGCCGGGGCCGAGCGGGTTATGCCCCACTACAACGTGATGGGTGTAGCGAAAGCCGCGCTCGAAGCCAGTGTGCGCTACCTCGCGGTCGATCTCGGCGGCGACAACATCCGCGTCAACGCGATCTCCGCCGGCCCGATCCGGACATTGGCCGCCTCGGGGATCGGGGATTTCCGCTACATTCTGAAGTGGAACCAGCTCAATTCACCGTTGAAGCGCAACGTCACGATCGAAGACGTCGGCGGCGCCGGCCTCTACCTGTTGAGCGATCTGTCGGCCGGCGTCACCGGCGAGGTCCACCACGTCGATTGCGGCTATCATGTCGTCGGGATGAAGGCGGTCGATGCTCCCGACATCTCGGTGGTGTAATGGCGGGCAACTCGTTCGGAACCCTGTTCCGGTTCACGACTTGGGGCGAGAGCCACGGGCCGGCGATCGGGGTGGTCGTCGACGGGGTGCCGTCGCGGCTAGCCCTCGCCGAGCCCGACATCCAGCAGTGGCTCGACAAGCGCAAGCCCGGCCAATCGCGCTATACCACACAACGGCAGGAAGAGGATCTGGTGCGGATCCTCAGCGGCGTGTTCGACGGGGTGACGACTGGCACTCCGATCCAGCTCCTAATAGAAAACACCGACCAGCGCCCGAGGGACTACAGCAACATCGCCGATCGCTTCCGCCCCGGCCACGCGGACTACACCTATTGGAAGAAATATGGCGTGCGCGACTATCGCGGCGGCGGCCGCGCCTCGGCGCGCGAGACCGCCTCACGAGTCGCGGCAGGAGCGATCGCTCGCAAAATCCTCGGCCCGGGCGTGACGATCCGCGGCGCGCTCGTCCAGATCGGACCACATCCGATCGACCGCAGCGCCTGGGACTGGCGGGTGGTCGAAGACAATCCCTTCTGGTGTCCGGACGCCGCAAAGGCTCTCTTCTGGGCCGATTATCTCGACGCTGTCCGCAAAGCCGGCTCTTCGGCCGGCGCGGTTATCGAAATCGTCGCGAGCGGCGTCCCGGCGGGGCTCGGCGAGCCGATCTACGACAAACTCGACGGCGATCTCGCCCGTGCGCTGATGACGATCAACGCGGTGAAGGGGGTCGAGATCGGCAGCGGGTTCGCCGCGGCTGCGCTCAAAGGCGAGGACAACGCCGACGAAATGCGGATCGACGGCGGCCGGGTCGTCTTCCTGTCAAATAATGCGGGCGGCATCCTCGGTGGGATCTCGACCGGCCAAGACATCGTCGCCCGGTTCGCTGTCAAGCCGACGAGCTCGATCCTTCACCCACTGCGCACCGTCGATGTCGACGGCAACGAGGTCGAGATCTCGACCCACGGCCGGCATGACCCCTGCGTCGGCATTCGCGCCGTGCCGGTCGGCGAGGCTATGGTGGCGTGCGTGCTCGCTGACCATCTGTTGCGCCATCGCGCGCTGACCGGAGACATCTGACGGCATGCGCCGCTTGTTGGTCGGATTTTTTGCCGTTATCGGCTTTCTGACCGTACTGCTCGTCCTCGGCGCGGCGCTGCTGATCAACGGACTGAAGCCGGTCGTCACCCCGCTTGCCAACAACATCATCCTGACCGCCGACCTGACGCAGGGGCTCGCCGAAGGTCCCCGCGAGGATCGTCTGCTGCGCCTTTTTGTCGGTGCGGAACCCACCTTGCGCGATGTCCTCGATGGGATCGAAGCTGCTTCGAGCGATCCGCGCGTCAAAGGGCTTCTCGCACGCGTCGGCGGCGACGAGCTCGGTCTCGGCAAAGTCCAGGAGTTGCGCGACACGATCACCGCCTTTCGGGCCAAAGGCAAGTTTGCTCTGGCCTTTGCCGACAGTTTTGGTGAGTTCGGCCCAGGGACGCGGCCCTATTATCTCGCCACGGCGTTCGACGAGATCTGGCTGCAGCCGATGGGGGATGTCGGCCTGACCGGCCTCTATGCCGAGGTCCCATTCTTCAAGGGCGCCCTCGATCTTCTCGGGATCGCCCCGGAATTCGACCATCGCGAAGAGTTCAAGACCGCGATGAACAGTCTGACCGAAACCAAGATGACCCCGCCGCATCGCGAGGAGGTCGACGCGCTGCTCGCCTCGATCGGGGGACAAATCGTCCATGGCATCGCCGAGGGCCGCCAGCTGCCGGAAGCCGAGGTGCGCGCGGCGATCGATCGCGGCCCGTTGCTTGCCGAGGAGGCGCGCCAGGCGAAGCTCGTCGATCGCCTCGGCTACCGCGATGAAGTTTTGGCGCAGGCCCGCGCTCATGCCGGATCGGGTGCCGAGGTCACCGGTTTGACGACCTATCTGGAACGCGCCGGCCGGCCGCATCGCGAGGGTGCGACGATCGCGCTGATTTATGGCTCGGGCCTGATCGAACGCGCCGCAAGCTCGGCCAATCCGCTGACCCAATCGAATGTGATGGCGGCGAACGAGATGACCCGGGCCTTTCGCGCCGCGGTGCGCGACCCCGCGGTACGCGCGATCCTTTTCCGCATCGACAGCCCGGGCGGCTCGGTCGTCGCCTCGGAGTCGATCTGGCGCGAGGTCGTCTTCGCTCGCGAGCGCGGCAAGCCGGTCGTCGTCTCGATGGGCGACGTTGCCGGCTCCGGCGGCTATTACGTGGCCGCGGCGGCCGACAAGATCGTCGCGGAGCCGGCGACCTTGACCGGCTCGATCGGGGTTCTCGCCGGCAAGCTGGTGGTATCCGATCTGTTCAAGAAGCTCGGGGTGTCGGCCGATTCGGCGCAAATCGGCGCCAATGCGGCGATGTTCAGCAGCACTTCCGATTTCTCGGCGCGTGCGCACAGCCGTCTCGAGGCATTCCTCGATGACACCTACAGAGGCTTCAAGGATCACGTGGCGGCCGGACGGCACATGACGCAAGAGGAGGTCGAGGAGGTGGCCAAAGGCCGCGTCTGGTCGGGCGAGGACGCCAAGGCGCGCGGGCTTGTCGACGAACTCGGCGGCTACGCCGTGGCGCTCCGTCTCGCCCGGGAAGCAGCCAAGCTGGCGCCCGAGGCAGCGGTCAAGCTCGCTGTCTTCCCGCCCGAGAAGGAGCCCGTCGAAATCATCTACGACCGGCTATTTGGCAAGGAGCGTGACGCCGACGAGGCCGGTACGAGCGCCGGCTCGATCGAGCGGTCGCTGAAGGCGGCGCAGCCGCTGCTGCAGCGCCTGGAAACCATGCTCGACAGTTCCGGCGTGCTGACCATGCCGGCGATCGGACCCGTGAGGTAGCGCTCTCGCGTCGCGTTTCTTCCGGTTCGGCTCGGCGACCGCAGCTGCTCCCCTGGATACAACGAAAATCGCGCTTTTTCGCCCCAAAATGCCACGGTGACCGGGTACAATCGCTCTTTATTTCAGTCGCTTGCGCAGAAAATTCGTTACTTAGAGGATCAATGGAAGATCAATGGAATTTTCCGGCCTATCAACGAATTAAAGCGGCCGTATCAACCGAAAAACAATGGAAGTCGTGCGGACTCCGAAAGGGACAAAATGTGGTCGCCGCTCAGCGCTCGATCCTCCGCCAACCCCCACGCCGGAAATCGATCCCGGCCGAAGCGTGGCCATGGCGCGTGCGGATCAAATCTGCGAGCCGATCGAATAAGGTCCCGCGGCCCCGCGGCTACTCAGCTGCTGCCGCCGTGGGATGCGTCAGCTCCAAACCGCGCTGAGCGACCGCGGCGGTGGCGGCTGAGGTATCGCCGTCGCCCGCGACCTGCACCGTCGGGAAGGCGAATTTGATACCATTGGCATCGAACGCCGCTTTGATCATGGCAAGCGCCTTTCGTCGGATGACGAAATTCTCGCCCGGCAAGGTCATCATCTTCATCCGGAGCTGGACTGCGAAATCACCGAGTGCGTCGACGCCCTGCATCTTTAGCGGTTCGAGGATCAGCGGCTTGAATTCGGGGTCCTCGGCCAGTTCCAGCCCGATCTGCTTGATCAGCTTTCTGGCGCGGTCGATATCGCTGTCATAGGTGATGCCAACCATGAGTTTGTCGATGACCCAGTCGCGACTCTGGTTCTGGACGGCGCCCAGCAGGCTGAATGGAACCGTGTAGACCGCGCCGCGTTGATGCCGCAGCCTGACCGAACGAATGCTGAAGCCTTCAACCGTACCCTTATAATTGCCGCTCTGGATGTATTCGCCGACCCGAAAGGCGTCGTCGACCAGGTAGAACATGCCGGCGATGATGTCGCGGGCAAAGGTTTGCGCGCCGAAGCCGAGCGCGATACCGAAGACACCCGCGCCGGCGACCAGCGGCGTGATCGGCACGCCCATCGCCGACAGCGCCATCAACACGGCGACGGTGATGACGACGACGAACAGAATATTCCGAAAGATCGGCAGCAAGGTGCGCAGCCGGGACCGCCGCCGCGCCTCGTCGGTGCTCGGCTGGCCCGGATCGGCGCTCTCGGCGAGCTTGCGATCGATCGCCGTCTTCATGGCGTGCCACAGGACATCGGCGACGAGGAGGATGATGATGGCGCTCAACACGCCGTGCGCGAGGCGGGTCAGCATGTCATCCCCGGCGGCGAGGTGAACAAGGTCGATACCCCAGCCCCAAGCGAGGACTGCTGCCGCGCCGATGAAAAGCAGCGCGCGGATGCCGCGCTCGAGGCTGATCGCGATGACGCCGGGCGGACCCTCGCCGACCTCCTGGGAACCGGCCGGCCGAAGTAGGTGTTGGACCGCGCGCCGGGTCACGCCTAATGCGAGCGGCAGGGTCATGACGACCAGAACGAGCCAGAAGCTCCCCATGGCGTGGAGTACCCAGAGCACCCACAACAGCACGATGCCGATCGACAGCAACGCGTTTTGCCCGCCGCGCCCGAGGTGATGCGTTCCGTGTAACGGCGCCTCTGTGGCGTCGGCCGGTGCAACGGGGCGGCGCCAAACCGTTTCCAGCGCGATGGCGAGGAGACCGAGGCCAAGTACGTAGGCGATGAGCTGGCGGCCCGCCAGCGAGAGGCCGAAAGTGGTGAGCAGCCCGATCTCCACATAACCGAAGGCAAACCAGCCGACGAACACGGCAAGCCGCCGGCACCAGAAGCGAGCCGCCGCCGTAGCTGCAGGACAGATGCGAAAGCGCTCGTGCTGAGGCGCCAGCAAGAAATGGCCAACGACGATCGCGATCCGGATCACGAGAAAGACCAGGAGATAGCCGAAAACCATCTCCCGGAGCAGCGGGGGCCAGTCGAATGCGAGGAAGCCGCCGACACTACCGAGGGCAAAGGCCGCCACCAGACCGACGGCAAAGGCGAAGCGCACGGCGACAATACGCAGGCGGTCGTTCACGGTTGCCAAAGGAAGGCCGTCGAGACGGGCGCGGATCCTCCCGGTCGCCTTCCGAAACAGCCACTCGACGCCAAAGCCCAAGGCCACAAAAACGGCGAGGAGCGAATAGACCTTGGCCCTGCCGTGAGTTCCGAGTTCTGCGTTGACGAGACCGGCGGCGTGCCCCAACTCGTCTGGCAGTTCGGGTAATTCGGCGCCGAGCGCGACGATGTGGTCGCGGATCGCGCCGAGATGGGCATCGATCTCGTGCGAGATCGAACTCGTTTCGGCATCCGACTCCCGTGCCTGGGCGGCTTCCGCCTTGCTCTCCTGTTCGAGCCAATCACGCACTTTCGGATCGGCCAGCAGCGTCATCAGCTCTTGGATTTTCTCCGGCGTCGCCTCGCCTGTCGCGGACGCCGCCGGTTTCCCACCTTTGGGCGTCGCCGCCAAAGCGTCGGTTAACGGGGCCACCGCAAAAACAAGTGCGGCAAGGCAAATCGCCCCGAGATACCTCGCAGCACTCGCGATCGGTCCGCCCTGATCCATCTGAGTGTCTCCCGAGCCGATTTGCGCGGCCACATCGTAATATACGCTTGCATGTGCGAAATATCGACAACGGCTACGGTGGGACCTGAAACCGCGCGAGGCAGGACGCCGCGTTGACGCCCTCGGTATCCTTGCCTATTTTCGCGGTTCGTTCCGGAAAGCCCTCTGTGCCGATGCCCACGGATTATCGTCCGACCGTCTTCCTGCCCAAGACCGGCTTCCCGATGCGGGGAGACCTGCCGAAGCGCGAACCGCCAATTCTGGCGCGCTGGGAGGAGATGGATCTCTATCGCCGGTTGCGTGAGGTTTCGCGCGGGCGGGAGAAATTCGTCCTGCATGACGGCCCCCCCTACGCCAACGCCGATCTTCATCTCGGCCATGTGCTCAACAAGATCCTCAAGGACGTCGTCAACCGCTCGCAACAAATGCTCGGCAAGGACGCGCCGTATGTTCCGGGCTGGGACTGTCACGGTCTGCCGATCGAGTGGATCATCGAGGAAAAGTACCGGGCCAAGGGTCAATCCAAGGACAGCGCGCCGATCGACCAGTTCCGGCGCGAATGCCGCGAGTTCGCAGCCCATTGGATCGAGGTACAAAAGCGCGATTTCAAGCGGCTCGGCGTCGTCGGCGATTGGCACAACCCCTACACGACGATGGCCTATTCGGCCGAAGCGCAGATCGTCCGCGAACTCGGCAAGTTTCTCGTCAATGGCGGGCTCTACAAGGGATCGAAGCCGGTTCTCTGGTCGATCGTCGAACAGACGGCACTCGCCGAAGCGGAAGTCGAGTACTACGACCACCGATCGACCACCGTCTGGGTGCGCTTTCCGATCGTGCGGCCGGGGCGGCCGGCGCTTGAGGGCGCCGCGGCACTGATCTGGACGACCACGCCGTGGACCTTGCCGGGCAACCGCGCGATCGCGTTCAGCCCGCGGCTCGACTACGTGGTGATCCGCGTCGAGCGTGCGGCGGAGGGACGGCGCGCTCAACCCGGTGAGACCTTGCTCGTCGCCGATGCGTTGGTCGAGGAGGCGGCGAAACGCGCCGGGATCGAAGCGCACTCGGTGCTCGATCGTTTTTCCGGCGAGGCACTCGCTGGGACGATCGCGAGCCATCCCCTGCGCGAGCGGGGTTACGATTTCGAGGTGCCGCTGCTGGCGGCCGGTTTTGTCGAAAGCGACCAGGGAACCGGGCTGGTTCACATCGCCCCGGGACACGGCGCCGACGATTTCGAGCTTGGCCAGGCCAATGGCCTGCCGGTGCCGGACACGGTCGGCCCGGACGGCGTCTATCTGCCTCAGTTGCCGCTCTTTTCCGGCCGGTCGGTCTATCGTCCGGACGGCAAGCCGGGGGATGCAAACGAGGCGGTGATCGCTGCGATCGATGCCGCAGGCGGGCTCTTGGCCCGCGGGACGCTCGTCCATTCCTATCCGCATTCCTGGCGCTCGAAGGCGCCGCTGATCTTTCGCAACACGCCGCAGTGGTTCATCGGGATGGAGGTGAACGGGCTGCGGCAAAAAGCCTTGGCGGCGATCGCCGAGACGCATTGGGTTCCGCCGCAAGGCGAGAACCGCATCGAGGCTATGGTAGAGAGCAA
>DATEQL010000623.1:0-2516 GCA_035272665.1 Allostellaceae bacterium | reverse complement strand
GCGGCCGGTTGGCGCTTCAACCAATACGGGAGCTTTTGCTGCAGATTTGCTGCAGCTACAGCCGTCGGCAACAATCGATGCAATTGATGATTGCAGGCTTCGCGAAACCGGCAGCGTCGCCTTGGGGAGACGCGGCTCGAGATTGCTTCGGCGCGGAGCCTGTCCTCGGGCGGCGCACGGCGCCGCCCGGGGGCGCCTCGCAATGACAGCGTGTCGTCACTGCGAGCGAAGCGAGGCAATCCCGTTCAAATGATTGGCAAACCGATGCACGCTACCCGGCCTTGGCCTTGCTTGCTTTCGCCGGCAGGCGCCGTTATAACGCGCGGCTCGAACGGGTGGCGGGCCGGGTCGCGGCGGCATGCCTTGCCCTCGCAACCTCGACGCGGATGTTGACATGCCCAAGCTCAAGACAAAAAGCGGTGCGAAAAAGCGCTTCGCCCGCACCGCCAACGGCAAGATCAAGCGCAACTGGGGTCACAAGCGCCACCGGCTGATCAGCAAGTCCAAGCAGGGCAAGCGCCTGCGCCGCGGCACGACGACGATGGAACCGGGCGACGCCAAGCTCGTGCTGACCTACATGCCGTATCTGCGGAGCTGAGCCGTGGCGCGGGTCAAACGCGGGGTCACGACCCACGCCCGTCACAAGAAGATCCTCGATCTTGCCAAGGGCTACCGCGGCCGCGGTAGCACCGCCTATCGCATCGCGATCGAGAAGGTCGAGAAGGCGCTGCGCTACGCCTATCGCGATCGGCGCAACCGCAAACGCGACTTTCGCGGCTTGTGGATCCAGCGGATCAACGCGGGCGCGCGCGAGCACGGCCTGACCTACTCGCAGTTCATGCACGGCATCAAGCTCGCCGGGCTGGATCTCGACCGCAAGGTGTTGTCCGATCTCGCCATCCGCGAGCCCGAGGCGTTCCAGGCGATCGCCGTCACGGCGCGCTCGGTGCTCGGCGCCGCACCACCCGCCGCGGCGGCCGAGTGATGCGCCGCGCGACCCGGCGATTTATCGACGGGTGCGATCGCTGATACGCGGCGTACCGGCGTACAACCGACGAGGGCCGCATCGATCGGCCCTTTTTTGTTGCAGGATTTGCCGATGCAAGATTTCGACGACGTGATGAAGGAGATCGCGGCCGCACCATCCCCGGAAGCGCTCGAAGCGATCCGCGTCAAGGTGCTCGGCCGCCGCGGTTCGCTGACCCTGGCGATGAGGGAGCTCGGCGGCCTCGATCCAGAAGAGCGGCGGCGCGCCGGCGCAGCATTGAACGCCGCCAAGGACCGGATCACATCCTCACTCGCCGAGGCGACTGCGCGCCTCGGCGGCGCGGCACTTGCGGAGCGGCTCGCCGGCGAGCGCGCCGACGTCACCCTTCCGGTGGCGTTCGCCGCAACCGGGCGCATCCACCCGATCAGCCAGACGATCGACGAGATCGTCGCGATCTTTGGCGAAATGGGCTTCGCGGTGGCCGAGGGCCCGCATATCGAAGAGGATTTCTACAACTTCACCGCCCTCAACATCCCGCCCGACCACCCGGCTCGGCAGGAGCACGACACCTTCTACCTGCCGGAGCGGCCGGACGGTACCCGGCTCGTGCTGCGTACCCACACCTCCCCGGTTCAGATCCGCACGATGCTGGCGCAGCAGCCGCCGATCCGGATCATCGTGCCCGGGCGGACCTTCCGCTGCGACCATGACGCGACGCATTCGCCGATGTTTCATCAGGTCGAGGGGCTGGTGATCGACCGGTCGACCCATATGGGCCATCTCAAAGGCTGCCTGATCGAGTTCTGCCGCGCCTTTTTCGGCCTCGACGATTTGCCGGTCCGCTTCCGCCCGAGCTATTTCCCGTTTACCGAGCCTTCGGCGGAAGTCGATATCGGCTGCTCGCGTCAGGGCGGTGAGCTCAGGATCGGGGCCGGCGGCGACTGGCTCGAGATCCTCGGCAGCGGCATGGTCCACCCGCAGGTGCTGAAGAATTGCGGCATCGACCCGTCGGAGTATCAGGGCTTTGCGTTCGGCATGGGGATCGAGCGGGTGGCGATGCTGAAATACGGCATCCCGGATCTGCGGGCCTTCTACGATTCGGATCTGCGCTGGCTGCGGCACTACGGGTTTCTTCCGCTCGACATCCCGTCTTTGGTGCGCGGGTCGCTGTCATGAAGACGACGCTCGGCTGGCTCAAGACTCATCTCGACACCCAGGCCCCGCTCGAAGCGATCGTCGACCGGCTCGTCATGCTCGGCCACGATGTCGAAGGGGCCGAGAACCGGGCCGAGGGGCTCGAGCCCTTCACCGTGGCGTCGGTCGTCTCCGCCGAACGCCACCCAAATGCCGACCGGCTGAAGGTCTGCGTGGTCGACACCGGCAAGGCGCAGGTCCAGGTCGTATGCGGCGCGCCCAATGCCCATGCCGGCATGAAGGGGGTCTTTGCGGCCGCCGGCACGGTCATCCCGCGCACCGGCGCGATCTTGAGGGAGACTGTGATCCGTGGCCTCGCCTCCCGCGGCATGCT
>DATEQL010000622.1:0-11902 GCA_035272665.1 Allostellaceae bacterium | reverse complement strand
GGCGATCATGGAAGTCGGCACCGTGTGCGGGTCGAGCGCCTGGATCTTCGGCGTCATCGGCGTCCACAATTGGCACTTGGCGATCCTTCCGCCGCAGGCGCAGGAAGACGTCTGGGGCGAGGACACCAGTAGCCAGCTTTCGACGTCGCTGGCGCCGACCGGCACGGTCGAGCGGGTCAAAGGCGGCTTTCGCCTGCGCGGCCGCTGGTCGTTTTCCAGCGGCTGCGACTTCTGCCGGTGGGCAGTGCTCGGCGCCGTCGTGCCGCCGTCCAAGGACGGCGAGCCAGCCGACGCCCGCGTGTTTTTGGTGCCGCGGCGCGACTATGCGATCGACGACAATTGGCACGTCATGGGGCTCTGCGGCACCGGCAGTAAGGACATCGTCGTCGAAGAGGCGTTTGTGCCGGAATACCGGACCCACTCCTACCTGGACGCGTTCCACCTGCGGCATCCCGGCAACGAGATCAACGACGCGCCGCTCTATCGCCTGCCGTTCGGGATCGTGTTCCCAAACGGAATCGTCGCTCCCGCGATCGGCGTGGCGCTCGGCGCGCTCAAGGCCTTTCGCGAGCAGTCGGCCACGCGCGTCAATCTGCGCGACCAGTCGCGCATTGTCGAAGACCCGTTCATCCAGATCCGCTTGGCGGAAGCGGCGGCCGAGGTAACCGGCGCACGCGATCGCCTGCTCGGCAATTTTGCCGATATGATGCGTCTCGCGCAGGCCGGCGACGAGATCCCGCTAGCTGACCGCGCCCGCTACCGGTGGGACGCGGGCAAAGCAATCGACTGGAGCGTGCGGGCCGTCGACCGCCTGTTCGAAGCGAGCGGCGGCCGCGGCATCTTTCTGACTAATCCGATACAGCGCGCTTGGCGCGATGTGCATGCAATGCGCGCGCATGCCGGCAACAATCCCGAGCGCGCCGCCGCCGTGTTCAGCCGCTCCGAGTTTGGTCTGCCGCCATCGGATATCCGGTTCTAAAATTTCACCACGGAGCGCAGTGAAAGAGCCGATCAACCCGCCGAGCAATTGTGTTTTTGGCAGGTGCTCCCGGTGGCGTCAGCATGGCGCTGTGGCCGCCGCGTGCGTGCCTAGCCTTGGCCCGCGCCACGGCCCACACTTTGGACTAGGATGCCCAGACAAGATTGCTTCGTCGCCTCCGGCTCCTCGTATCACGGGAAAAGAGATCGAGGGGAAGTGTCCACAGGAGTGCATATCGTCGGCCAAGACGACCCGGGCATCGATGTGGAACGGGGATCGCCCGCGCACCCTGCGTAGTGCGTCGATGTGCGCGACGAGCAGGCTGGAACGCCGGTCGAGCAGGTTCACCGTAAAGAACGAGGTGGCTCCCGGCAATCCGGTCGCGCCGTTAGTTTGGCATCGGGAACTGCACGCCGAAAATCCCGCCATCGCAGAACGGATTGATGGCGGAATGCCCCCCTCGGAACGCCCGCCCTGGCGGGCCGCCGTCCGGGGTTTTCCGCCCTACGCTCTGCTGCTATTTTGCAGTTTGCCGCACCCATCGCCGGGAGTGATCCCGTGACTACATTTCTGCCGCCGATCGCCCCCTACCCGCAGACGCGCCTGCGGCGCAACCGCCGCGATCCGTGGTCGCGCAAGCTTGTCGCCGAAAGCGTGCTAACGGCGGGCGACCTGATCTGGCCGGTCTTTGTCCACGATGAGGGTCATAAGGAGCCGATCCCGTCGATGCCTGGGGTCTTCCGCCTGCCGATTGCCGCCCTCGTCGATGCCGCCGGGGAGGCATCCGAACTCGGCATTCCGACCATCGCGGTCTTCCCTGCGGTGCCGGCCCATCTGAAGGATGCCGAGGGCGGCGAGGCGCTCAACCCCGGCAACCTCGTCTGCCGCGCGGTCGCGGCGTTGAAGAAGGCCGTGCCGAACCTCGGCGTGCTGTGCGACGTGGCGCTCGACCCGTTCACCTCGCACGGCCATGATGGGGTGATTCGCGACGGCTACGTCGCCAATGACGAGACCGTCGAGATCCTCCGGCGCCAGGCTGTGGTGCAGGCCGAGGCCGGCTGCGACATCATTGCGCCCTCCGACATGATGGACGGGCGGGTCGGTGCCGTCCGCGACGCGCTCGACGCGGCCGGGTTCTCCCATGTCCGCATCATGTCCTATGCGGCGAAATACGCCTCGGCCTTTTACGGGCCGTTTCGCGATGCGATCGGCTCGAAGACGGCCCTCGGCAGCGCCGATAAACGCACTTATCAGATGGACCCGGCGAACGGCGACGAGGCGTTGCGCGAGGTGGCGCTCGACTTGCAGGAGGGCGCCGACATGGTCATGGTCAAGCCCGGCATGCCCTACCTCGACGTCGTCCGCCGCGTCAAAGAGGCGTTCCGCGTGCCGACCTACGCCTATCAAGTCAGCGGCGAGTACGCGATGCTCCATGCCGCCGCCCAAAACGGCTGGCTCGACGGCGAGCGAGCGATGATGGAAAGCCTGCTCGGCTTCAAGCGGGCCGGCGCCGACGGTGTGCTGACCTACGCCGCGGTCGATGCGGCACGCCGGTTGAAAGCAGGGTAAGCCTCGTGCGAGTAGACCTGACGGCGGAGCAGCAGGAGTTCGCCGTGCTGTCGAATCCGGCCGGCTCCATAGCGCTCAAGATGTTGTGCGGGAAGCGCTGGCCTTATGGGTCGAGCGCGAACGGAGGCGCGAGGAGACCTTGGCTACGATCGACGAGGCTGAAGCGTCCCTTGCGCCGGGCGAGGGCCTTATAATTACAAAATCTCCGATGCGAGAGCTGGCCGAGGACGTGAAACGCCGCGGTCGCGCTCGCCTGGCTGCGGGGGAAAAGAGCGGGCGCTGGTGACGCACCGCGTATCGTCGCGAGCTTGCGCCGACCTCGACGATATTGGCACCGCATCGTTATCGAAGGCGGCAGCGAGGCGGCGGCCGACAGAATAGTTGATTTGATTGCGGATCCGTTCCTGCTCTTGTCTGACTGGCCCCGACTAGGTCGTATTCGCCATGACGTACGGCGGGGCTTACGAAGCTTTCCGGTCGGCGATTACGTGATTTTCTACCGCGTTGCTCGCGCCGGTGTGGTGATTTAGCGGGTGCTCGACGGTCGCGGCGATATAGAACGGATCCTCGACCGATAATCCTACGCGGTCTCGACCTTTTTAGCGCTCGACGAAAAGCGCTAGCCGAGGGCGGCAGAGGGTGGGCCGTTGCAATGACCATTCCCCGCCTGAGGCCGACGTGTCCCCCCGCGACAGCCCGATTGTTGCAAATTCTCCGAAATTGAGAGTAGTTATCCGCGGGTAGGCAGCGCGCAGGATCTGGGTCGTTACCGACCCAACTGCGGCAAGACGGCAAATCCGTTTTTGCAGAACAGGGAAGGGGCTCCGTGATGTCTGACTATGAGAATGCGCAGGATCTTCTCCGCAACGGCAAGCTCACGCGTCGCCGGCTCCTCCGGTCAGCTGCGGCGAGCAGCGCCGTCGGGCTCGGCGCGACGATGATGGCGCCGGCGGTGTGGCGATCGGCGTTTGGCGCGGCCAAGCCCTACAAGATCGGCACCATGCAGCCGCTCTCCGGCGCCGCGGCGATCATCGGCAAGACCGCACTCGTCGGCGTTCAGATGGCGGTCGACCGCATCAACAAGGCGGGCGGCATCAACGGCCGGCCGGTCGAGCTGATCGTCGCAGACTACGAATCCAAACCCGATGTCGGCCGCCGCAAGGCCGAAAAGCTGGTCGATGAGGACGGGATCGACGCCCATGTCGGCGGCGTGTTGTCCAATGTGTGCCTCGCCTGCATGCCGGTGTGGGAGGAGTCCAAGATCGTCAACATGGTCGGCGTTTGCCTCGACACGACGATGACCACCAGCAAGTGCAGCCGCTATACCTTCCGGCCGTTCGACTACGCCCCGGCGCAGGCGATGGCGTTTGCCCCGTACCTGGTTAATAAGCTTGGCAAGAAATGGCACATCGCCTACGCCGATTACGCCTGGGGCCAATCGACCCGTGACGCCTATGCCGAACAGATCAAGAAATTGGGCGGCGAGGTCGTCGGCAGCACCGGCATTCCGATCGGCACCGCCGACATGACGCCGTTTTTGTCGAAGATCAGCGGCGATTTTGACGGCCTTTTCGGCATCTTCTTCGGCAAGGACGGGGTGACGATCGGCAACCAGGCCTATGATCTGGGCCTGACGAAGAAATACAAGTTTGCCGGCGATGGCGCGGTGGCGGAGTCGACTAACCTGCCGGCGCTCGGCAATAAGATCGAAGGGTTCGTCGGCATCAACCGATATGTCCCGCTGCTGGAGCCGCCGCTCGATACGCCGTGGAACAGGAAGTTCTTCGACGAAGCCGTGCCTCGGCTGAAGGCGGTCGACCCGACCGCTTCGGTCCCCGATCGCTATGTGCAATCGAATTTCGAGGCGATGAACGCCCTCAAGCTCGGCATGGAGAAGTCCGGCTTCCAGGGTCGCGATGATACGCCCAAACTGATCGCCGCGCTCGAAGGGTTGGAGATGAAGGAAGGGGACGATTTCCCGCAGGGCGACAAAACGCTCCGCAAGGAAGACCACCAAGCCTTCGTCCGCGAGTTCATTTTCGACATCCAGGACGGCAAGTACCGCATACTCGAGGTGGTGCCGAAGGAAAAGACGATGGTGCCGCCGGCCTGCAAATTCGCGACGGCCTGACGGCCCGATCGGAGATCCCACTCAGTACAGCGATTACGGTAGCCTCTTCGCACAGCCGTCGGACTTTGAGTGACCGCAGAACCTTTTCCTGACGCGTTTCTGCGCACCGAGGATCTGACCGTCCGCTTTGGCGGGCTGATCGCCCTTAATCAGGTTAACTTCGCGGTCCGGCGCGACGAGATCCGCGCGATCATCGGGCCGAACGGGGCGGGCAAAAGCACGTTCTTCAACTGCCTGACCGGCGTTCTGCGGCCGTCGTCCGGACATATCCTGTTCAATGGCGGCGAGATTACCGGGCTTTCCCCTGATCGGATCTCGCACAAAGGCATCGCCCGGTCGTACCAGATCACCAACATCCTCCCCAACGCCACCGCGCTCGAGAACATCCGAATCGCCGCCCAGTCGCGCCGCCATAGCTGGAGCCTATTGGCGCATCACCGCGCCTATCGCGACATCATCGACAAGGCCGAGGCGGTGTTGGAGGCGGTGGGTCTCCTGAGCAAAGCGAACGAGTTGGCCGCCAATCTCTCGCATGGTGAGCAGCGCAATCTCGAGGTCGGCATCGCCTTGGCGACCGAGCCCCAGCTGCTGTGCCTCGACGAGCCGACCGCGGGCATGAGTGCGGCCGAGACGCATGACACGATGGCACTGGTGCGCTCGATTGCGAAGAACCTGACGATCCTGATCGTGGAGCACGACATGCAGGTTGTCATGGAGCTGGCGCAACGCATCACCGTGCTGCACTACGGCGAGATCCTGGCCGAGGGAACCCCGGCGGAGATCCAGCAGAACCCACGGGTGCTCGAGGTCTACCTGAAGACATGAGCTCTCACTCCGCGGAGCCGCTCCTCGAAGTCGAGGAAATCCACACCTATTACGGCAAGAGCCATATTCTGGACGGCGTCTCGCTCGAGGTCGGCAGAGGGGAGGTAGTAGGCCTCCTCGGGCGCAACGGCGTTGGCAAGAGCACGACATTGAAGGCCGTGGCAGGCCTCGTCCACCCGAGCCGCGGAGCGGTGCGGTTCGAGGGCCGGCCGATTACTCGATTGCCTGCCCACCGGGTGGCGCGGCTGGGGATCGGCTACGTTCCCGAAGACCGGCGGATCTTTCGCCTATTGACCGTAGCCGAGAACCTCCGGACCGGGCTCGATCGCCACGGTGTGACTGCGGCTAGAAAGAAAGATCTGCTGGAAAAGGTCTATGCGTACTTTCCGGTGTTGGCCGAGCGGCGCAGTCAGGCGGGCGGCACGCTCTCTGGCGGCGAGCAGCAGATGCTCGCGATCGCCCGTGCAATGATGCTCGAGCCCAAGATCATCCTGTTGGACGAGCCGACCGAAGGCCTGATGCCGCGCATGGTTTCACAGATCCGGGAAATCATCGACGTACTGCATCGCGAGAGCGTCGCAGTGCTGCTCGTCGAGCAGAACGTTCCGCTGACTCTTGAAGCGTCCCAGCGGATTTACATTCTGGAGAAAGGCGTGGTGAGGCATCACGCCCCAGCCGCCGAACTGCAAGTGAACGACGCGGTAATCCATCAATATTTGGGGGTGTAATGCATCACCCCGTCGTCACACCGGCGAAAGCCGGTGCCCAGAGCAGCCATAGGTCCCGGCCTTCGCTGGGATGACCGAAAGCGAAGGGGTCCGCCCGTGGAAATTGCGTTCGATCAGCTGCTGATCCAGACGATCAACGGCATCGTCACGGGCATGATCCTGGCATTGGTGGCCTCCGGGCTGACCCTGATCTTCGGGATCATGGACGTCGTCAACTTCGCCCATGGCGAGCTGTTCATGTTGGGCGCCTATGTCGGCGTGATCGTGCTCGCGGCTACCGGCGATTTCTGGATCGCGCTGATAGCCGCCAGTTTGATCATCGCCTTGCTCGGGGCGGCAATCTATCTGATGACACTGCGCCCGCTGCTCGGCCGCGATCCGTTAACGACGATTTTGGCCACATTCGGGGTCTCGCTGGTATTGCAAAACTACGCGCTCTGGCAATTCGGTCCGGTAGCGCGCAAGATCCAGGAGCCGGTCACCGGCCATTTCACGCTCTTCTACCTGGAATATCCGTGGTACCGGCTGGTGATAGCGCTACTCTCGGCTGCGATCATCGGCGGGCTGTGGCTGTTCCTTAAATTCGGTACCTACGGGATCTGGATCCGGGCGACGACGCAGGACCGCGTCATGGCGCAGGCCATGGGCATCCCGGTGCCTTGGGTGCTCACCGTCGTCTTCGCCATCGGCGCCGGGATGGCCGGCGCCAGCGGGGTTTTGTTCGGCCCATTGGTCGGGGTCAACCACGCGATGGGGCTCGATTGGATCTTGAAGGCCTTCATCGTCGTCGTGGTCGGCGGCATGGGGAACCTCGCCGGCTCGATCGCCGCCTCGATCTTCATCTCTCTTTTGGAGGCGTACGCCTCGCTGTGGGTCAGTCCGGCCCAGGCGATCATCGTCTCTTTCGTCGTATTGATCCTGACCCTGCTGTTCCGGCCGACCGGGCTCTTCGTCCCGACCCCGAAATGAGGGCACATCGGGCGGCGGCCTATTGGACCGGATTTTCCGTCATTCTGGCGCTGCTGATCATTGCACCGCTGGTATTGCCCGAGTTTTGGCGCCGCTTCCTGACCGAGATCCTGATCTGGGGCCTGCTGGCGATGTCGTCAGACATATTGATCGGCTACACCGGCATGATCTCGTTCGGTCATTCGGCGTTCTTCGGTCTCGGCATGTACGGTGCGGCGGCCGCGTTGATATCGGTGCATCCGCCCAATCTCTGGCTGGCGATGCTCTACGGGCTGGTCGGCGCTGCGGCAGTCGCCGGGTTCGTGGCGTATTTCTCGACGCGTCTGCGCGACATCTACTTCGCGATCACCACGTTGATCTTCTCTCAAATCTTTTACGTCATTATATTCACCTGGACCGAGGTGACGGGCGGCGAGAACGGGCTGACCTTCAGCCGTCCGCCGCTCTCCATCCCGGGGCTCATTTCACAGCCATTCACAACGGCAACGCTGCATTGGTTCGTGGTCGCCGTAGTGACATCGTCCTATCTGGTGCTGCGGCGCATCACCCAGTCCCCGTTCGGGATGGTATTGCAGTCGATCCGCGAGAACGAGGCGCGGACCCGGGCGGTCGGCTATCCGATCGAGCGTTACAAGATCGTGGCGGTTATGCTCTCCGGGCTGTTCGCGGGGTTGGCCGGGGTGCTCTACGCCGTCCAGAACCGCTTTGCGGCACCCGATTTCGTCTTCTTCCTGGTCTCGGGCGAAGTGGTGATCTACAACGTCATCGGCGGCATCGGCACCTTGGTCGGGCCGATCGTCGGCGCCGCGTTCTTCCTGTTACTGCGCGAGGGCCTGTCGCGGTTCTTGACCGAGTACTACCTGATTCCGGTCGGGCTGATCTTTATCGCAATGGTGATCTTCATGCCGCAGGGGCTGCTCGGCTTTATGCGGCGCTGGCTCAACCAATAGCTGTTGGGCGTTACATTCCGAACAAAATTTTAACAATCCTTTAACCATTTCGACGAAATTGCGCCTGATTTGCGGCGTCAAGAGGGCGAATATGAGGCTGCTTGCGACTTGGCTTGCGGCCTCCGCGGAGGGAGGATAAGTGATGAAGCGCTTGAACGGTGTTCTGCTGGTGGCTTCGATCGGGCTGGGCTTGTCGGCGGCGACAGCCTATGCAGGTGCGATTGCCCCGTACTTTCAGACAAACCTGGTTTCCGACCTTTCGGGGGTGGCGGCTGTCATGGACCCCAATCTGAAGAACCCTTGGGGTGTTTCGGAGAGTTCGGGGAGCCCGCTCTGGACCTCGGATCAAGCGGCAGATGTTGCGACCCTTTACACGATACACGGTGTGACGGCGACCCAGGCGGGTGGTCCCCTGGTGGTCCCCATCCCGGCGCCCGGACCCACCGGGCAGGTCAACAACGCCAATACCTCATCTTTCATAATAACTCAAACCGGCACGCCGGCTTTCGCTCATTTCATCTTTGCCAATCTAAATGGCGGCATCTACGCCTGGGCCGCAGCGCCGAATCCCGCACAGCTCCAAGTGATGACCGCTGGGGCTTCGTACACCGGCTTGGCGATCAACCAGGCTCAAAACGAACTGTACGCTGCGAACAACGTCGTCGGCGGCGGCATCAACGTCTTCAACAGCTCCTTCGGCTTTGTCACGACCATCGCAACTCCCAGCGCGATTAGCTCACGCAACCTCGTCCCGTTCAACGTGCAGGATATCAATGGCATGGTGTACGTGACCTACGCGCTGCCCGGGCATACAGCCGAGACTACGGCCTCAGCCGGGGAAGGCGCGGTAGCAATCTTCAACGAAGCCGGGGTTCTGCAATCGATTCTGATCAACAGCCCCACCAGCCCGCTCGCCTCGCCATGGGGCGTCGCCCTGGCCCCGAGCGATTTCGGTCCGTTCAGCAATGACCTGCTGATCGGCAACTTTGCCTACGGTAACCTCAGCTCGGTCGGCGCCGAGATCAACGCCTATAACCCGAGTAACGGAGACTTTATCGCGACGCTCGACAGTAATACGGCCTGGCAGGGCCTGTGGGCCCTCACTTTCGGGAACGGCGGCAATGGCGGTGACGCCGACATCCTGTACTTCACGACGGGGCTCAACGGCGAGAAGGACGGGTTGTTGGCCGCCCTCTCGGTCGTTCCTGAACCCTCTGGCTTGGCTCTCTTGGGGACCGCACTTGCCCTCTTTGGCGTCCGTCGATCCAGGCCGCGTCGCCGAGCCTGAGAGCCGTCACAACGCCGAGCGCCGGCTGGAGCCGCCGCCGTCGATCGTGACGATCGAGCCGGTCGTATAGGCCGACCGATCGGAGGCGAGGAACGCCGCCATCCACGCGATCTCCTCGGGCTTGGCGGCGCGCCCGAAGGCGAGCGGCTTCATGAACTCGCTCCAGCGCTCGGCATCGCCGAACTGGGTCTGCGCCCGGGTGCGCATCAAACTGACGAGCCGGTCGGTCAGGACCGGGCCGGGGTTTATGCCGACGACGCGCAGCCCGTCCCTCGGCGCCGTCCCGCCCATCGCGCGAGTGAACGCCATCAGCGAGGCGTTCCCGGACGAGCCGGCGACGTACTCGAAATCGGGGTTCTCGCCGGCCGCACCGATGATGTTGATGATGACGCCCTTCTTGCGCGCGGCCATCAGCGCATAGAAGCGCCGCGTCATGTTGACGTAGCCGAACACCTTCAGATCCCAGGCGGTGCGCCACCGGGCCTCGTCGATTTGAGCGATGTCGCCGCCGGGGATGGCGCCGGCATTGTTGACGAGGAGGTCGGTCTCGGAACATTCGTCGGCGAGCTTGTCGACGTTGCGGCTGTCCGAGAGATCGAGCGGATAGTAGCGCACCGCGACATTGTGCTTGGCGACGATCGCCGCCCGCGTAGCCTCGAGATCGGCCGTGGTGCGCGACACCAGCACGACATCGCAGCCCTCCTCGGCCAACACCTCGGCGCAAGCCCGTCCAATCCCTTTCGAGGCGCCGGTCACAAGCGCCTTGCGTCCGCGCAGTCCCAGTTCCATGCCACCCTCCGAAATTAGAGCGCGCCGCGCCGGCTCGTCCCGCCGCCGTCGACTTCGGCGCAGGCGCGGCCGATGCCGCGGGACGCGCCGGTGATAAGTGCCTTTCGTCCCCTCGGCCCGAGTTCCATGGGCTTCCTCCCCGACCGCGCGACCCAGGCGTCGCCCCCTCCTTCCCTCCCGCGCGTGCGGGGAGGGTTAGGATGGGGGCTAACCAGCGGCCATCCTACGCGATTTTGCTCCAGGTCAGCTCGTGCTTGTTGTGAAAGAGGTGGCGCAGTTGCGAGCCGGGGATGGCGGCGAAGCGGCGCGTCGTGTCGTGATCGGTTTCGCCCTGGAACTTGATCGTGCAGACAAAACGGCGGCAGGTCCCGGCAGCGAGCCAGCGCTCGACCAGTGCCAAGAGCCGCGCTGGGTAGCACACGACATCCGAAAACAACCAGTCGATCGGCCCAAGCGCGCGCGGGTCGAGCGCAAAGACGCTCTCGAGCCGATGCTCGATCCCGGGCAGGCGCGCGATCTCGGGCGCGAGCGGCGCCTTGTCGACGCTGACGACATGCGCGCTCATCCGTTGGAGTGCCCAGCTCCAGCCGCCCGGGCTGCTGCCGAGATCGAGACATGTCTCACCCGGCCCGGGCCGAGAGCCGATCAAAGTCAAAGCTTCCCAGAGCTTGAGATAGGCGCGGCTCGGCGGTCCGCTGCGATCTTCGATGAAATGGATTTCGCCGTTTGGAAAGGGGCTGGTGCAGTGGGGCGCGGCCAGCATCTTCTCGGCGTCGAGCAAGGTCCATGAGCCGAGCGGCGCCTCGGGCGGCGGCGTTCCGAAAACGAGCGGTTTCGCCGACACCTTGGGCAGCTGTTCCTGGACCAAGGTGGCCCGCCGGTGGAGCTTGGGCGAATAGAGTACCCAGTTGCGCTGGATCCTGCGCAATTTTGCCGCCGCATCCGAAATCGAGGCGACCCTGATCTCTTGTGGATCGAGCCAGATATTGGCGGCCCATGCCGCCGGGCGCGGCGGACCCGAGGCGATCAGCAGCCGGCCGTGACGGCGCTCGACGGCGCCGAGCTCAGCGGCGAGTTCGTCGACATACCCCTCGGCGGCGAGATAGGCGGTGCAGACACTCACGATCCGCTGAGTTTCGCACGCCGGGGCTTGGCGCGCCGCCGGAGTTTTGCGAAAGTCGCGCCATGTCATCCGATCGCGAAATCGCCGAACTCGCCCGTCTCATCGACCGGGCGCGCCAAGCCGTCGTGTTCACCGGTGCGGGCATCAGCACCGAGTCGGGGATCCCCGATTTCCGCAGCCCCGGCGGGATCTGGACAAAGATGGCGCCGATCGATTTCTCGGATTTCCTGACCTCGGAGGAAGCCCGGCGCGAAACCTGGCGGCGCCGCTTCGAAGCCGATGACACCTGGCGAAACGCGCAACCGAACCGTGGCCACCGTGCCGTCGCCGAGCTCGTCCGCCGCAGCACCGCCGCTGCGGTGATCACCCAGAACATTGACGGCCTGCATCAGGCCTCCGGCGTTCCCGTGGACCAGGTGATCGAGCTGCACGGCAACTCGACCTATGCGCACTGCCTCGATTGCGCGCGGCGGTACGAGATCGTCGAATTGCGCGCCGCGTTCGAGCGCGACGGATCGGCGCCGGTTTGCGATGCGTGCGGCGGCTGGGTC